>JBGQCE010000006.1:0-20026 GCA_041495185.1 Bradyrhizobium sp. | reverse complement strand
ATTTCCGGTATGGGTCGAGGCTGTGTGAAAACGCGGATGAGCCAAGGATGCGTAGAATTGTTTTCTCAATTGCCTTCTTCCGAAAGAGGTTGCCAGTGCGATTGGTTTTCACATCGACGAAATCCAGATAGAATTTCTACGCGCAAGTTGAACGTCAGAGTTTTCACACAGCCTGGGTCAGAAGCAGGAGTCTTGCCGCCTCAAAGTGATGTTAACTTTGTTCGAACAGCGGAGATTGTTCGACGCGATCGACCAAGTCGGTAAGATGCCTAGCATTGTCCCTTCCAATTTCGAAGCTGTGTTGGAACGGCTCAATCCGGTGGTTTGCCTGTCTAGCCCCATTTGCAAAAATATTTCCGCCGATCACCGGGGAGAGCACGAAATAAGCCGTTAAAACCATTGCGTGCGGGAGTGCCGGGTGAATCCGGCTGTAACCGTGGTGACGACACTCGTGTGCTCACTTCACATTTCGCACGCGAGGCTGCGGGTCGTCCCGGCCTTGAGCCGGGACCCATAGCCACCGATGCCGATGTTACGTCAGGCCGGAGCCCCAATCCCGTTCGCGACTAACGTCGGTGGTTATGGGTCCCGGCGTTCGCCGGGACGACGAGTTGCGGCGCATTCGCGCTCAGTCCGCCTTGGTCCGATATCCCGCGAGAAACATCCGCGTCGCGCTTTCCACCACCTGCGCGATGCGCTCGGCCGAAGGCGCGGGTGCCGCCTGAAAAATAAACGGCATAAACAGCGACGCCTGACACATCTGCATGAACTGCGTCGCCGCCAGCTGGCAGTCGCCGATCTCGAGATCGCCCAACCCCGCGCGCAGCTCGAGATAGTGGGCCAGCCTGGCGATGGTGAGCGCCACCACATTGTTGTAGAAGCGCCGGCCGACCTCCGGCATCCGCTCGGCGATCGCCATCACCGTCCGGGTGGCCGATCCGCCGCCCGGCCGGCACAGCATCTGAATGTAGGCCTGTCCGAACTCCATCAGCGTCGTGGTGACGTCGCGCTCGGGATCGAAATTGAAGGCGACCTTGCCCTGTTCGAGGGTTTCCTCTTCGACGATGGCCTCGAACAGCCGGTTCTTGTCGGCGAAATAGACGTACAGCGTTCCCTTGGAGACGCCGGCGGAGCGGGCGATTTCGCCCATGCTGGCGCCGTCAAAGCCCAGATCCATGAACACCTTGCGTGCGCCGTCGAGAATCTGCCGGCGCTTCGAACTATCCTCATCGCCCACCAGGCGGAGCGTATCGGGATGGGCTGCAACCATTGGTTTAGCTTCTCCGGAAAGATTCACGGCGCACCAACGCCGGGGAGCGAATTCGTGGTCTATGGTCCGTCGGCAAGAATGTATCTTGACCGAACCGTTCGGTCAATGGTAATTTGAACAACTGGCGAAAGGGCGAGGCCTGTTTTTGGCCGGGCTCGCATCGCGACATCTTAATGGGGAGGGCCGTAATGGCCGCAGCGAGAGACCAGGCCGCCCGCGTCCTTCGTCCCGAACAGGATGCGGCTGAAGGCGGCTTCGCGCGCGACGCTTCGGCGGCCCCTGTCGACCAGACCCGTCCCCATGTTTCGGAAGAGACCGTCGCGCGCCGCCCTGCGGAGACGCCGGGCAATCCGGCCATCGACAAACCCGCCGCCGCACCAGCGGCACCCGCTGCTGCCGCATCCGCGGCGCCGAAATCGGGAAAACGCAAACTGGTTTTGATGGGCGTCGGTGCGCTGCTCGCGCTCGCCGCGATGTCCTACGGCGTACATTATGTTCTGGTCGGACGCTTTTACGTCTCCACCGACGACGCCTATGTCCGCGCCAACAACACCACGCTCGGCGCGCGGGTGTCAGGACACATCTCGGCAATCCTTCCCGGCGACAACGTCCTGGTCCGGACCGGCGAGGTGATCTTCCGGATCGATGACGGCGATTATCGGATCGCGGTGGATGCCGCGCGCACCAAGATCGCGACCCAGCAGGCCACCATCGATCGTATCGGCCGTCAGGTCACCGCGCTGGAAAGCGCGGTCGAGCAGGCCAAGGCGCAGCTTGTCTCCGCCGAAGCTGCCTTGAAGCGGGCCGGCCTCGACTTCGACCGTCAGCAGGCGCTGAGCACCAAGGGATTTGCCTCGCGCGCGACGTATGAGGTGTCCGAAGCCGGGCGCGATCAGGGCGCGGCGGCGGTGAAGTCGGCGCGGGCGGCCTATGACGCGTCGCGCGACAACGTCGAGGTCACCAGGGCGCAGCAGGCGGAGGCCCGCGCCCAGCTTGCGGAATTGCAGACATCGCTCGCCAAGGCGGAACGCGACCTCGACTTCACGTCGGTGCGCGCGCCGGTCGATGGCACATTCTCCAATCGTCTGGTCAACACCGGCGACTTCATCGTGATGGGACAACGGCTCGGTAATGTAGTGCCGCTCAATGACGTCTTCATCGATGCCAACTTCAAGGAGACGCAGCTCAAGCGCATCCGTCCGGGCCAGCCGGTGACGATCTCGGTCGACGCCTATGGCCATCGCAAGTTTGCCGGTGTCGTCGACAGCATCTCGCCGGCAGCCGGCGCGGTGTTCACGCTGCTGCCGCCCGATAACGCCACCGGCAACTTCACCAAGATCGTGCAGCGGCTTCCGGTTCGTGTTCGCGTGCCGAAGGAGGTCGCAAAGCAGAACCTGCTGCGCGCCGGCATGTCGGTCTATGCCACCGTCGATACCAGAAATGGCGCTAACGATGCCGACAGCGACGCCGATCTCGACGCGCCGGCCATGATCCACCCGCAATAGTCAGCGCATCGGGCGGCGCGCCCGATCGTGAGTACCTCCTGAGCTGAGCAGATGGCTAACGCCACCACCGCCCCACCGACCATGATGACTGCCGCGGCTGCCTCCGAGCGCATCGCGCCGCGACGGTTGTTTGCGTTTCTCATCATGGTATTCGGGATGTTCATGTCGATCCTGGACATCCAGGTCGTCTCGGCTTCGCTGGCCGAGATCCAGGCCGGTTTGTCGGCAAGTGCGACCGAGGTGTCGTGGGTCCAGACCTCGTATCTGATCGCGGAAGTGATCGCGATTCCATTGTCCGGATTCCTTTCGCGCGCGCTCGGCACCCGCTTGCTGTTTGCGATTTCCGCCTGCGGCTTCACCATCGCGAGCTTCCTGTGCGGGCTTGCCTCGTCGATCGAGCAGATGATCCTCTGGCGCGCGATCCAGGGATTTTTGGGCGCGGGCATGATCCCGACGGTGTTCGCATCGGCCTATACGGTGTTTCCCCGTTCGAAATTCTATATCGTCGGTCCGATCATCGGCCTGGTTGCGACACTGGCGCCGACCATCGGCCCGACGGTCGGCGGATACATCACCGACGTGATGTCGTGGCACTGGCTGTTCTTCATCAATATCGTTCCCGGCATCGGCATCACCGTCGGCGTGCTGGTGCTGGTCGATTTCGATCAGCCTAACTTCAAGCTGCTCGACCGCTTCGACTGGTGGGGTCTGATCTTTATGGCGGGGTTTTTGGGCTCGCTCGAATATGTGCTCGAGGAAGGACCGCAATACGAGTGGCTGCAGGATACTTCGGTCGCGGTCTTCGCCACGGTTTGCGCCATCTCCGCGATCGCGTTCTTCTACCGCGTGCTGACGGCGGAAGAACCGATCGTCGACATCAGGACCTTCACCGACCGCAATTTCGGCATCGGCTGCCTGATCTCTTTCTGCGTCGGCATCGGCCTTTACGGCCTGACCTATATGTATCCGCGCTATCTCGCTGAAGTGCGCGGCTACAGCGCGCTGATGATTGGCGAGACCATGTTCGTCTCCGGCATCACCATGTTCCTTACGGCACCAATCGTCGGACGTCTGATGCTGAGGGTCGACATGCGTCTGATTATTGCCGCGGGTCTTATCATCTTCGCGCTCGGCTCCTGGCAGATGACGTGGATCACCCGCGACTACGATTTCTATGAGCTGCTGGTGCCGCAAATCCTGCGCGGGATCGGCATGATGTTCGCGATGGTGCCGACCAACACCATTGCGCTCGGAACCTTGGCCCCGGAAAGGGTGAAGAACGCCTCGGGCCTGTTCAATCTGACGCGCAATCTCGGCGGCGCGGTCGGGCTTGCGGTCATCAACCAGGTGCTGAACGAGCGCACCGACCTGCATATCGTCCGGTTGCAGGAAAGGGTGACCTGGGGCAACGCCACCGCGACCGAAACGCTCAACATGTTCACCCAGCGCCTGCAAGGCATGGGCGACGCGGCGCTGATGGCGATGAAGCAATTATCCCAGATCGTTCACCGCCAGGCGCTGGTGATGGGATATGGCGACGCCTTCTTCATGCTGACGCTGTTCTATTTCGGTCTCAGCCTGCTGGTCATGCTTCTGAAAAAGCCGCCCTTGGCGTCGACAGAACCGGCTCATTAAAGGCCATCTTGCAAATCGCCCGTGGTGCATTTATAAGCGGCGCGTCGTCGCTCGAACCGGGGAGGATTTGCATGATTTCGATGTATTCGCAGATCGCGGCCCCGCGTCCGAAGCCAGTGCTGGACGCGCCTCTCGCCCTTTGAGGGCCACCTCCGTCAGCATCGATCGGGCCTGACGTCCCGATCTACCCAAGCTTCCCAGTAGTTGCCGACATTTTTCAACGACGCCTGCGTTCGGCCCGGTGCCGTCGCGCGCCAATCAACGGAGCCGGCCCGCGCGTGAGCGCAGCCGGATGACGCCATGACCGCTCAACTCAACAAGCGTCCCGCCGCTATTCATGTGGTGTTGCCCTTCGTGTTTCGTCACTGGCTCAACCAGCCGGTCGGTGCTGCTGTCGTCGCCGGCGGTCTGCTGGGCGCGACCGTGGCCGATCTGTTCATGCCGGTATTCTCGGGCCATCTCGTCGATGCCATGACATCGGGCGCGTCGGACCCGGCCGCGCGCCGCGCGGCGTTCATCGCTTTCGGCGCGATCGTGGCGCTGGGCCTGCTCTCGATGATCCTGCGCCTGATCGGGTTGCAGGCAATCGTGCCGTTCACGCTGCGGATCATGTCCGACGTGTCGCGCGATGCCTTCATGCGCGTGCAGCGTTTCTCCACCGATTGGCACGCCAACAGTTTCGCCGGCTCGACCGTGCGCAAGATCACCCGCGGCATGTGGGCGCTCGATTTGCTCAACGACACCATCCTGATGGCGCTGTTGCCCTCGTTCGCGGTGCTGGTCGGATCGATGATCCTGCTTGGGCTGCACTGGCCGTCGCTCGGGCTCGTGATTGCCGTTGGCGCGGCGGTCTACATCCCGATGATGATATTATTTTCGACGCGGTACATCGCGCCGGCGGCGCGCATCTCCAACGCCTGGGATACCAGGGTCGGCGGCACGCTGGCGGATGCCATGACCTGCAACGCGGTGGTGAAATCGTTCGGCGCCGAAGCGCGCGAGGACGCGCGGCTGACGCGCGTCATCAGCCGTTGGCGTACGCGCGTGCGGCGGACCTGGCTGCGCTATAACTATACCTCCACGGCGCAGCTCTCGGTGCTGCTGTGCCTGCGCGCCTCCGTGATCGGCGGCGCGTTGCTATTGTGGATCGCGGGCCACGCCTCGCCGGGCGACGTCACCTATGTGCTGACCAGCTACTATATCATCCACGCGTATTTGCGCGATGTCGGCATGCACATCAATAATCTGCAGCGTTCGGTGAACGACATGGAGGAGCTTGTCGCGATCCATGACGAGGCGATCGGCATTGCCGACACCGCCGGCGCCTTGCCGATCAGCGTCCGCGGCGGACGCATCGTGTTCGAGGATGTGACGTTCCATTACGGCGGGCACCGTGCGCCGCTCTACGATGGTTTGTCGGTGGATATCCGCGCCGGCGAACGCGTCGGCCTCGTCGGCCGCTCCGGCTCCGGCAAGACCACCTTCGTCAAGCTGGTGCAGCGGCTCTACGATGTCTCTGGCGGGCGGATACTGATCGACGGTCAGGACATCGCCAAAGCGACGCAGCATTCGCTGCGCAGCCAGATCGCCATCGTGCAGCAGGACCCGATCCTGTTTCACCGCTCGCTGGCCGAGAACATCGCCTATGGCCGGCCCGGCGCCAGCATGGCGGCGATCGAGCAGGCCGCGCGGCTCGCCAATGCGCACGAGTTCATCCTGCGGCTGCCGAAGAGCTACGGCACGCTGGTCGGCGAACGCGGCGTCAAGCTTTCCGGTGGCGAGCGGCAGCGCGTCGCGCTGGCGCGGGCGTTTCTTGCCGACGCGCCGGTCCTGATCCTCGACGAGGCGACCTCGAGCCTCGATTCCGAATCGGAAGCGCTGATTCAGCAGGCGATGGAACGGCTGATGAAGGGCCGTACCTCGATCGTGATCGCGCACCGGCTGTCGACGGTGCGCAGCCTCGACCGGATTCTGGTGTTCGATCGCGGCGAGATCGTCGAGCAGGGCACCCACGCCTCGCTTGCCAGCCGTAGCGGCGGAATCTATCGCGGGCTGTTCGAGCGGCAGGCGACCGAATTCGCTTCCATCTCGGCGGCGGAATGACGGCCCGCCGCGCGATCGTTCGCGGCCGTGTTTGCGGGATTGCGGGATGTTGGCCGCATGAGCTAGCTTCCGCGACCTGTCCGAAGCGCACAAGGATCGTTTAATGACTGAAGCCGTGAGAAGAGAGCACCGCGCTTCCGGGCTCTCGCTCGTTCTTTCCGCCTGGCACGATCCGTTCGCACGGATTTTGAATGTCGATCTGCTGACGGTTCTGATCGCGATATTGTTGCCGTGGTCGACGACCGGCGTCGTCATTGCCGCGGTGCTCTGGGTCATCGCGCTGGTTCCAACCCTCGAAGTGGGCGCCTTTCTGCGATCGCTGAAACGCCCGATTTGCGTTCTGCCGATCGCAATGTTCGCCCTGGCGCTGGTTGGAACCCTGTGGTCGGACGCTTCCTGGGGCGAACGTCTCTATGCGATCGGTCCGACCGCAAAATTACTGATGCTGCCGTTATTGTTTTATCATTGCGAACGTTCGCCGCGCGGGGTGTGGGTTTTCTTTGCCTTTCTGGCGTCCTGCCTGCTGTTGATGGCGGGATCGTGGCTGGCCGCGTTCGCCCCCAACCTCTCGCTTAAACCCTATCTTTCGCGCGGACCCTATTTCCCGGTCAGCGGGATTGTCGTCAAAAACTATATCGACCAAAGCCAGGAATTCGTGCTGTGCGCGGTGGCGCTCGCCTATCCGGTCATGGCGTTCTTGCGCGCGAACAGGAAACTGACGGCGGCGCTGCTCGCAGCCATCGCCCTGAGTTTCCTGGTCAACATGATGTTCGTCGTCATTTCACGTACGGCGCTGGTGACGATGCCGATCATGCTGGCGGTATTC
Organism: Bradyrhizobium sp.; assembly: GCA_041495185.1. Classification (GTDB taxonomy): domain Bacteria; phylum Pseudomonadota; class Alphaproteobacteria; order Rhizobiales; family Xanthobacteraceae; genus Bradyrhizobium. The sequence continues at coordinate 12,687 of JBGQCE010000006.1, read as the reverse complement.
GCGCTATTACATCTGCGATTGCGAACAGCTGTCGCCGCGTTGTGCGCCGCTGCATTGCTTGCGGCGGTTGTCTGGAACGTGTCCCCCCATTTGCGGGCCACCGTCTCGAAATTCTTTACCGATTATCAGCACACCGCGATCCAGAACAACGAGTCCGGCATAGGTTCGCGACTGCTGTACTGGCAGAAATCGCTGCGGTTTTTCGCCGAAGCTCCGGTGATCGGCCACGGCACCGGCTCCACGCGCGGGCTATTCGAACAGGCCGCGATCGGTGAGGTTGGCGCGCGCGCCCAGATCGTCACCAATCCGCACAATCAAACATTAAACGTGGCGGTGCAGTGGGGCGTGATCGGGATCGTGTTGCTCTACGCGCTGTGGTTGGTGCACTTACTGCTGTTTCGCGGCGACGGTCTGGCGGCATGGGTCGGACTAATGGTCGTGGTGCAGAATGTCTTCACCTCGCTGTTCAACTCGCATCTGTTCGATTTTCACGAAGGCTGGATGTATGTGCTGGGCGTCGGTGTCGCCGGCGGCATGGTGCTGCGCGCGAGGTGGGATGACGACCCAGCCCTTAAGCTGCCGGAGCCTGCCGGCCACGGGTGCGCGTGCTGATCGCGACGGTGGCGACAACGGCCGCGGCGAACAGCAGGATTTGCAGGGTGATCGTCTCGTCGTTGAGGAAGGCCGCCAGCGCAAACGTAACGAAGGGTTGCAGCAGCTGCACCTGCGATACCCGCGCGATGCCGCCCATCGCCATGCTGGCATTCCATGCGAAAAATCCAACCCATTGTGAAAACACCGCGACGTAAAGCAGCGCGAGCCATGGTTTCAGGGCGATGTGGGTCAGATCCGCCGGCATGGTCAGCGCGGCCGCGGGCAGCGAGATCGGTAACGCTATCACCAGCACCCAGCTGATGACTTCCCACCCCGGCATTTCGGCGGTGAGCCGGCCCGAGAAGGCATAGCCGACCGCCGACGTGGCAACGGCAGCGAACAGAAGCAGGTCACCGGCCGAGAGCGCGCCGCCGCCCTGACGCAATGCAAACGCGATCACCAGCGCCGCGCCAGCGATGGACGTAATCCAGAACAGCGGTTTCGGCCGTTCGTGGGTGATGATGACCGCGACCAGCGCCGTGGCAATCGGGAGAATCCCCAACACCACGCCGCCATGCGAGGCGTCGACGGTCTGTACCGCGAGCGCCATCAGGAACGGAAACAGGATGCTCACGCACAGCATCGCGATCGCCAGTTGCGGCCATAGATGTCGCGGCGGCAGCGGCCGGCGCAACACGATCAACAGCGCCAGCGAACACAGCCCGGCGATCGCGGTGCGCAGCGCGGTCACGGCAAGCGGATCGATCGCCAATACCGCGATGCGCGTCGCCGGCAGCGTGCCGCCGAAGATCGCCATGCCGATAAAACCCAGCAACAGACCGAGGTGTTCGCGAGACAATGGAGGGGAGGGCATGGCGCGAGAGGTAGCGAGTTTGCCTGCGCGCGTACAGCGTTGGCTTGCTCCGCATGGCGGCCATGCGTTGCTTTCGTCATTCCAGGTTCGCAAGTCAAATGCGCCCCGGATTGAGGATTAGTGCACGCCCAGACTGCTCCAGACCAGACCGATCCCGGACAAAAACAACAGGCCCAGCACGACATCGCGGAAATTTCTGTCGCTTAATACGTGATAGATCCGCGCGCCGAGCCAGGCGCCGAATAGCGTTGCCGGCAGCGCGAACAACGATAGCCGAAGCACTTCCCCCGTGATGAAGCCGGTGCCCGCCTGCAAGCACAATGAGGCCGACAGGATGGTCCAGTTGAAGATCTGGAAAATGCCGCGCCGCTCGTCTTTGCCCCAGCCGCGCAGGTTTGCCCACAGTATCGGCGGCGGGCCGGACAAACCGGCCAGCCCGCCAAGAATTCCGCCGGCAAATCCGACCATGGCGTCCGCACCCCGGCCGCCGAAGCTCGGCGCGATCGGGGCGGTGTTGAAATAGAGCGCGCTCGGAAACACCAGCAACAGCACGCCGATGCTCAATTTGAACACCCCGGGGTCGGCATGCGCGATCAGCAGCGTGCCCAGCGGCACGCCCGCAAGGCCGCCGATCAGAAATGGCCATACCAGGCGGAAGTCGATGGACCGCCAGATCGACGGCAGCGTTGAAGTCTGCGCGACGATCGAACAGATGAGGACGAGCGGCACCGCGACCGATGGCGGCAACGCGTAGAGCCATATCCCCAGCGCCATCAGCGCGGTCCCGAAGCCGGCGAGGCCGGACACGAAACCGCCGGCGAGCGCGCCGAAGAGCAGAAGCACAAATGCCACCGTGGTCATTGCTGCTCAGGATTTCTGTCGTTGGGCGAGGGGTATGGCGCGCGATGCGGTATTGCAGAGTTGGCGAGGGATCGTTTTTGTGTCTTATAACCGACGAGTTTTCGATAGCTAACGAGGAAACGTTATGGGGGCAACCTTTCTCGTCTGCCACGGCGCCTGGTCGGCAGGATGGGCGTGGAAGAAGATGCATCCGCTGATGGCTGCTGCCGGCCATCGCCTGGTCACGCCGACCTATACCGGTCTTGGCGAGCGCGAGCATCTGGCCAACCCGTCGGTCGATCTCGAAACTCACATTCAGGACATCCTAAACGTCATCAAATACGAAGACCTGCGCCACATCGTTCTGATCGGCCACAGCTATGGCGGCATGGTCGCAACCGGCGTGGCCGACCGCGCGCGGGACCGCATCTCGCAATTGATCTATCTCGATGCGTTCGTGCCTGACGACGGACAGTCGCTGCTGGATTTGAACGAGCCGGACCGGTCGCGCATGCGGGAACTCGCGAAAGCCGGCGACGGCTGGCGGGTGCCGCCGCATCCGACTTCGCCGGATACGCCGCAGGCCGATCTCGAATGGCTCAGCGAGCGCCGCGTCCCTATGCCGATCAAATGCTTTGAGATGAGGCTCAAGCTGCACGGCGGGAAGCTGACATTGCCGCGCAGTTATATCTACGCCACGCGCATCACCCCTGCCGATACCTTCGGTCGGTTTGCCAGGCGTGCCAAAAGCGAAGCTGGCTGGAATTACCACGAGATCGACGCCAGTCATTCGCCCAACGTCACCGCACCGGAAGCACTGATGAAATTGCTGCAGAAGATCGTCGCGGAAGGCGCGCAATAAGACGACGTCATTCCGGGACACGCGTCTTCGCGTGGACCCGGAATCTCGAGATTCCCCGATGTGCAATTACACATCTGAGGTTCGCATCTTCGATGCGCCCCGGAATGACTGCTCCAAAATTGGCGAGGGGTCCGGCGCGTTACGCCGAACCCCTCATTCTTAGAACATCAGCCAGCCTGTAAGCCGGGTTTTGTAGGGCACCGCCTCACTTAGCGCGAGACGGTACGTGACGGCCATTCCTCTGGGACAACGTTTGCACGTTGCCTCGAGCAACCTACCCGGACGGCGAGCCTGACATCGCCCTGCGGTGTTATCGCTTTTCAGCGAACGACCCGCGTTGCCGTCCCTATTCGGTCTTGCTCCCGGTGTGGTTTGCCATGCCGTTTCCGTTGCCGGACCCGCGGTGCGCTCTTACCGCACCTTTTCACCCTTGCTGCCCCCTCCCTTTATCCCTCCCCCGCAAGCGGCGGAGGGTAGGTGGGGGAAGCGGTTCGTTCTCTGTGGCACTGTCCCTGGGGTCGCCCCCGCCGGATGTTATCCGGCACCGTATGTCGATGGAGCCCGGACTTTCCTCCCCAGCCACCTTTCGGCGATTGCCGGAGCGGCCGTCCGGCCGACTGACGCACTTGTGATGGGGGCTCAGGGCCGTCGCGTCAAGGAGATAACGCCCGCCCTGATCGTTAAAATAAATTATCCTGAAGATGTCGTTTTCCGCCTTCGCCGTTCGACCGGATGCCGGCGATCAAGCCAATCAAGAGGAGTTATCGAAATGCAGTATTTGTTGATGATCTATCGGAGCGAAGCCGAGGCCGGCAAAATGGACGCTGCGGCGCGCCAGAAGATGATGGCGGAATACGGCGCATTCACCCAGTCCATCATCCAGAGCGGTAATTTCAAGGCCGGCGACGCGCTGCAGCCGACGACGACGGCGACCACCGTGCGCGTCCGCGACGGCAAGACCCTGACCACAGACGGTCCGTTCGCGGAGACGCGCGAACAACTCGGCGGCTATTATCTGGTCGACGCCAAGGATCTCGACGCCGCGCTTGCCATTGCCGCCCGGATTCCCGGCGCCAGGGTTGGTTCGATCGAGGTCAGGCCGATCATGGTTTATAATTGATCGCGATACCGTCGTTCCGGGGCGACGCGAAGCGTCGAACCTCAGATGTGCAATTGCACATCGGGGAACCTCGAGATTCCCCGATGTGCAGTGCACATCTGAGGTTCGTCCTTCGGACGCCCCGGAATGACAGACGTCGAATGGCTCACCGCATGACACCCAGCGAAATCGAAAAAATCTTCCGCGACGAGGCAGGCCGGGCGCTGGCAACGCTGATCCGCCTCGTCGGCGATTTCGATCTCGCCGAGGACGCCCTGCAGGATGCCTTCGCGGTTGCGCTGGAACGCTGGCCCGTCGCCGATCCGCCATCCAATCCGCGGGCGTGGCTGGTCAATGTCGGCCGCAACAAGGCGATCGACCGGGTCCGCCGGCAAATTGCGTTTCGCGGCAAGCAGGGAGAGCTGACGCACGAGCTGCTGCTTGACGCGGCGGCCGCCGGCGAGACCTGCGATTCGATGGCGCTCGACGACGACATGCTGCGGCTGATCTTCATTTGTTGCCATCCGGCCTTCGCGGCCGAAGTCCAGGTCGCATTGACGCTGCGCACGGTCTGCGGGCTGACGACCGCGCAGGTCGCGCGCGCCTTTCTGGCGAGCGAGGAGGCGATGGCGCAGCGTCTCGTCCGCGCCAAGCAGAAAATCCGGCTCGCCGGAATTCCCTACGAGGTGCCCGACCGCGACGCGCTGGAGCCGCGGCTGCGCGGCGTGCTCGCGGTGATCTATCTCGTTTTCACCGAAGGCTATGCGGCAACATCGGGCGAGGATCTGATGCGGCCCAGTCTGGCGCGCGAAGCGATCCGGCTTGGCCGTCTGCTCGATGCATTGATGCCGCAGCGGGGCGAAATCAAGGGATTGCTGGCCTTGATGCTGCTGCACGACGCGCGCCGCACCTCGCGGCAGACCGCGGGCGGCGACATCGTGCTGCTGGAAGAGCAGGATCGCGCGCTGTGGGATCATGGGCAGATCGCCGAAGGGCTGACACTGGTGGAAGATGCGCTTCGGCTGCCGGGCCGGCCGCAAGCTTACGCGGTTCAGGGCGCGATCGCAGCACTGCATGCGCGCGCGCCGAGCTATCGCGACACCGACTGGCCGCAGATCGCCGGCCTCTATGAAGTACTGCTGCGGATCAGCCCGTCGCCGGTGATCGAACTCAATCACGCCGCAGCGGTATCGATGGTGGACGGACCGGCCCGCGCGCTTGCCCTGATCGACGCGCTGGAAGCCCGCGGCGGACTTAAAGGTTACGAATTGATGCCGGCGGTCCGCGCCGATCTGTTGCGCAGGCTGGGTCGGCGTGAAGCGGCGCGCGAGGCTTATCTCGCGGCGACGGCGGCGACGCAGCTGGAACCGTTGCGGCGGCTTTACGCGCGGCGATTGAAGGAGCTGAACGAAGAGAAGTCTGAGTAAGGGCCGGGATGCCGCCTTACCTCTCCCCGCCTGCGGGGAGATGTCGGATCGCTCTTGCGATCCGGGTGAGGGGGTACTGCGCTCAATACTTCTTCAGCACCTGCGGATCGAAGAGCCCCTCACCCCAACCCTCTAAGAGCGAGCTTCGCTCGTCTCGACCCCGCAAGAGCGGGGCGAGGGAGCGCACTTCCGCTGCCTAGCGCGCCGCGACGGCCTTGGCGTCGGTCGAAAGACTGGCCAGCAGCGCCTGCAACGTGGTCAGCGTCGAATGATCGGCGATGCCGTCGACGCGGGCGGGGCGGAAATGCCGCTGGAAGGCGGTCACCACTTCCATGGTCGGCCCGTCATATTTTCCGTTGATCGCGACGCCATAGCCGTATTTGGCCAGCGCTTGCTGCAGGCCGCGGACGTCGTCGCTGATGGTGCCGAGCTTGAGGGACGGATCGCCGCGCACGATCGGCGCCGGCTGCACCCAATGGCCGACGCCTGAATTGGCCAGCGAATGCCATGGAAATTTCTCGCCGGGGTCCTTCTTGCGGAACGGGGCGACATCGGAATGCCCGAGCACCCGATGCGCCGGCACCTTGCGGCGGAGCATGATGCCGCGGCACAGCGCGATCACGGCGGCGATCTGGCGCAGCGGAAATTCCGGATAGCCCCAATCATGGCCGCGATTGACGATCTCGATGCCGATCGAACAGGAATTGATATCGTCTTCACCGGCCCAGGTCGCCACGCCGGCATGCCAGGCGCGTTTGGCTTCCGGGACGCATTGCACAATGCGGCCGTCTTCCAGAACGACATAGTGCGCGGAAACGTCGGTGCCCGCGGTGCATAGCTGCGCGATCGCACCCTCTACGTCCGGCATCCCGGTGTAGTGCAGCACGATCATGTCGGGCAAACGGCCCTTGTTGCGGTCGCCATAGTTCGCCGACGGGATGACGTCGGAGGCGATCGAGGAATCGGGGGTAAATGTCTTCATGTTCGCGTTGGCCCTGGGGAGCGGGACGGCGCGCTGACGCTTCGAATCAGTACCAACAGACGCGAACGAACCGAGGGCCATAGGATAACTCAAACCGGGCAGGAGAACGGCAAACCACGTTTTCAAAATGAACCCGTTTACTATTCCTTTACGATGCGATCTGCGCAATGCACGAGCCGGCCGCTGCTTCGCATTTTGGCCGAGTGTGTGCGTGAAGCATCACCGGCAGGAAGCCTTAGGCCCCGATTCCCGGGTTGGGGGATTGTAACAGTCCCATCAACGCTTTCTTAACGCTAACTGCCGTTACTAAGTGGTGAAGAGCCGAACCGGTTTTGGGGGACGGCCGAGGCCCTCTTTCACGCTCGAAATCCCATGGCAGCCCAGCAAATTCCATCGGGAAATCAGGGGTTGCGATCGGAGCCGCGCGGGATCGGCAATCGCGCCTCGCCAAGGCTTACTTATCGAACGGCGCTTTTCGACCCGGAATGCCCGGCGAGGCCGAGAGATTTGAGGCGCAATGGGCCCGTTCGCGTCCAGTTTCCACAACTCAGCCCGGACCGCGCCCGGAGCCGGCGCATGAATCCGGCTGGCAAACGTCACATTCCCGTTCTCGGCCGCGAGGCCGTCGAGATGCTCAGGCCACGCGACGGCGGCATCTATGTCGACGCCACCTTTGGCGCCGGCGGTTACAGCCGGGCCATTCTCGACACCCCCGGGACCCGCGTCATCGGCATCGACCGCGACCGGTCAGCCATCGCGGGCGGATTCGACCTGGTCGACCGGTCGGGCGGCCGGCTGACATTGGTCGAGGACCGTTTTTCGAATCTTGCCGGGATTTGCGCCGCGCAGGGTGTCCAGGAGGTCGATGGCGTCGTGATGGATGTCGGGGTGTCCTCGATGCAGCTTGACGAGGCCGAACGCGGCTTCTCGTTTCGTCTTGGCGGCCCGCTCGACATGCGGATGGGCCATGACGGCCCGACCGCGGCGGATGTGATCGCGAAAGCGTCCGAGGCCGATCTCGCCAACATCATCTACATCTTCGGCGAAGAGCGTCATTCGCGGGCCGTCGCCCGCGCCATCGTCGCCACCCGCAAGGAAGCTCCGGTCACGACCACGCGGGCGCTGGCCGACATCGTTTCCAAGGTAGTGCGGTCGAAGCCCGGCGAAATTCACCCGGCGACGCGGACGTTTCAGGCGTTGCGGATTTTCGTCAACGAAGAGCTCGACGAACTGCATCTGGCGCTGTCGGCGGCAGAAAGCGTGCTGAAACCGGGCGGCCGGCTGGTGGTGGTGTCGTTTCATTCGCTGGAAGACCGCATCGTCAAGAATTTCCTGGTTGAGCGAGCCAAGGCCGGCGGCGGATCGCGGCATCTGCCCGAGATCGCGCAAGCCGCGCCGAGTTTTGTCATCTTGACCAAGCGTCCGGTCACCCCGGCTGACGACGAGATTTCGGCTAACCCGCGCGCGCGCTCAGCAAAACTGCGTGCGGCCGAGCGCACGGCAGCGCCTGCGCATGCCGCCGCGGCATTGCCGGCCTGGCCAACCCTCGCTGACGTGATGAGGGGAGGCTGACCATGCGGGTCATCCATCTCCTCGTCATCGCCACTTTGGTGTTCGCCGCGGCTTACGTCTATCGGATCAAGATGGATTCCACTTCCCGCACCGAGCGCGTGCTGCGGCTGCATGCGGAAATTCGCGAGCAGCGCGACGCCATCGCGGTGCTGCGCTCGGAATGGGCCAGGCTTGACGCGCCGCTGCGGCTGCAGGGTCTCGCCGAACGCCATCTGGCGCTGAAGCCGCTCAACGCCACGCAATATGATTCATTGAAGAACCTGCCCGAGCGGCCGCCGAATTTTGTCAAGCCGGGCGATCCCGATCCGATCGGCGCCATGATCGACACTATCGATGCCGCTGCCGACGCCGTCGCGGTGACGGGTTCGGTACCGGCGCCGGAGAATCGGCGATGACCGGTCGGGCGCTTAAAGCAGTCAAGCCCGCGGAACCATGGCGGCAGCGGTTGATCCGCAGCCTGCTATACGGGCGCAACGTCGACCGCGCCGTGAAAGCGCGCGCCCGCGTCGGATTGGCGATTCTGGCATTCACGGCGATCTATGCGGTGATCGGCGGACGGCTGGTCATGTTCGCGATCGGCGGCGACAGCCACGGCGCGCGCCGGACCGCGGCGCAGGACGCGATTGCGACCGCGCGGCCGGATATCGTCGACCGCAACGGCGAGGTGCTCGCCACCGACGTCAAGGCGCCCAGCCTGTTCGGCGAACCGCGCCGCATCATCGACAAGGACGAGGCGATCGAGCTTCTCACCGCGACGCTGCCCGATCTCGATACCGGCGAAGTGCGCGACCGGCTGTCCGGCAAAAAAGGCTTCGTCTGGCTGAAGCGCGAAATCACGCCGCTGCAGCAACAGGAAATTCACCGCCTCGGCATTCCCGGCATCGGCTTCCTGCGCGAGAACAAGCGCGTTTACCCCACCGGCGCCGAAGTCGCGCATCTGATCGGTCTGGTCAACATCGACAACCAGGGCATCGCCGGGATGGAGAAATGGCTCGACAGCAACGGCCTCGCCGATCTGCATCGCGCCGGCTTCGCCACCGATCGCCTGCAGCGGCCGGTGGAATTGTCGGTCGACCTGCGCGTCGAGCACGCGCTGCGCGACGAACTGCTCAAGGCCAAGGAAAAGTACAAGGCCAAGGCGGCGTCCGGTCTCGTCTCCAACGTCAAGACCGGCGAGATCGTGGCGATGGTGTCGGTGCCGGATTTCGATCCGAACAATCCGAAGGAAGCGCACGACCCCGATCGCATCAACCGGCTGACGACCGGCGTTTATGAGATGGGATCGACCTTCAAGGCCTTTACGCTGGCGATGGCGCTGGATTCCGGCAAAGTCGATCTCAACTCGATGTGGGACGCGCGCGGTCCGCTGCACTACGGCAAATTCACGATCCATGACGATCATGCGCTCGGGCGCATGCTCAACATGCGAGAAGTCTTCACCTACTCGTCCAATGTCGGCGCGGCGCGTATCGCGCTGTCGCAGGGCGTCGAGGCGCACAAGGCGTTCCTGCGCAAGATGGGGCAGCTTGATCGGCTGCGCACCGAATTGCCCGAGAGCGCCTCGCCGATCGTGCCGAAACGCTGGGCTGAACTGAACACCGTGACCATCGCTTTCGGCCACGGATTGTCGGTCGCGCCGCTGCAGGCGGTGATGGGCATCGACGCGCTGGTGAATGGCGGCTATCTGATTCCGCCGACATTCCTGAAGCGCACCGAGCAGGAAGCCATGGCGGTCGCAAAGCGGGTGATCAGGCCCGAGACCTCCGAGAAGATGCGGTTCCTGATGCGGCTGAATGCCGAAATCGGCACGGCGAAGAAGGCCGACGTCAAGGGCTATTACATCGGCGGCAAGACCGGTACCGCCGAAAAGGTCATCAACGGCCGCTACGCCAAGAAACGCGTGCTCAACGCCTTCACCGCGATCCTGCCGGCCGACAACCCCCGTTACCAGCTTCTGATCATGCTGGACGAGCCCCAGCCGTTGAAGGAAACATTCGGTTTCATCACTTCGGGCTGGAACGCGGTGCCAACCGGCGCCAATGTGATTGCCCGCATCGCGCCGCTTCTGGGCATCGAGCCGCGCTTCGATCTGCCGCCGTCCGACCGCCTTATTCTTGCGGCATCGAAGACAACCCAGTAAGGCGTAATCACTATTGCCGCCGATTTGAAGTTCCTGCAGTGGTTGCCGCGAATTCCTTTAGGAACTTCAAATCGATAAGCGGCAATAGAAATCATGGATTGCTGGTGCCCCTTTTGTTTTCCGAAGTTCGCGTCAGAGGGTGCTGCGATGGATCGCGAACTTCGGAAACGGGGCACTCGCGTGCCGGCCGGACTGGAAGACAATGAGACTTCGCGACCTGTTCAGCGATGACGCCACGATCGACCCGCAGGCAGAAGCGGTCGCGGTTTCAGGTCTTGCCGTGGACAGCCGCGCGGTGAAGCCGGGCGACCTGTTCTTCGCGCTCGCCGGCCACAAGACCGACGGCGCGCGCTTCATCGATTCTGCGATTTCCTCCGGCGCGGTTGCGGTCGCCGGCGACCATCCGCCGCCAGGCGCTTCCCGCGTGCCGTTCGTCACGACGCCCAATCCGCGCCGTGCGCTGGCGCTGGCGGCGGCAAAATTCTATCCGCGGCAACCCCAAACCATCGCGGCGGTCACCGGCACCAGCGGCAAGACCTCCGTCGCCGCCTTCACGCGGCAGATCTGGCAGCGGCTCGGTCATGCCTCCGCCAGCATCGGCACCATCGGGCTGGTGTCGCCGCAGCGCACCATCTATGGATCGCTGACGACGCCCGATCCGATCGCGCTGCATCGGCAGCTCGACGAAATCGCTTCCGAAGGCGTCACGCATCTTGCCTTTGAAGCGTCGTCGCATGGGCTCGATCAGTATCGGCTGGACGGTGTGCGTATAGTCGCCGGCGGTTTCACCAACCTGTCGCGCGACCACATGGATTACCATCCTGATGTCGCACATTACCTTGCCGCCAAGCTGCGGCTGTTCCGCGAGCTCGTCGCGCCGGATGGCGCGGCGGTGATATCAGCCGATCATGACTGTTCGCAGGCCGTGATCGATGCGGCGCGCGCGCGGAGCTTGCGGATCGCCACCGTCGGTCGCAAGGGCAACGGCGCAGGCGAGGGCATTCGTCTGGTGGAAGCTGACATCGACGGTTTTGCGCAGAAACTTGATCTCGAACATCGCGGGCGCAGGCACGCGGTCCGGCTGCCGCTGGTCGGCGAATTCCAGATCGAGAACGCGCTGGTCGCCGCAGGGCTTGCGATCGGCACCGGCAGCGAGCCCAAAGCCGTTTTCGCCGAGCTCGAACTGCTCGAAGGCGCCAAGGGCAGGCTTGAGCGGGTCGCCGAGCGTAACGGCGCGCCGATCTTCGTCGATTACGCGCACAAGCCCGACGCGCTGGCGAAGGCGCTGCAGGCATTGCGGCCTTACGCCAAACGCAAGCTGGTTGTGGTGTTCGGCGCCGGTGGCGATCGAGATGCCGGCAAACGCCCCTTGATGGGTGCGATTGCCGCCGAGAATGCCGACAGCGTCATCGTCACCGACGACAACCCGCGCAGCGAAAATCCCGACCTGATCCGATCCGCGATCCTGAGCGCCGCAAAGGGCGCAAAGGAGATCGGCGACCGCGCCGAGGCAATCCGCACTGCGATTGCCGCTCTGCAGCCCGGCGATGCGCTATTGATCGCCGGCAAAGGACACGAGACCGGGCAGATCGTCGGCGACCGCACCCTGCCGTTCAGCGATCACGATGCGGTGGCGGCCGCATTTGCGCCGAGGGTCGCATGAGCGCGACGCCACTATGGACTTCAACGGCGATGGCGGAAGCGATGCGCGCCTCCATCAGCGGTGCGCTGCCGGAAGCGGTGTCAGGCCTTTCCATCGACAGCCGCAGCATCGCGCCGGGCGAGGCCTATTTCGCGATCAAGGGCGACGTTCACGACGGGCATGATTTTGTCGCAGCCGCCCTGAAGGCGGGCGCAGCACTGGCGGTGGTCGAGACCGCGCAGCGCGATAAATTCCCGAACGATGCGCCGCTATTGGTGGTCGACGACGTGCTTGCCGGTCTTGTTGCCCTTGCCCATGCCGCGCGCGCGCGCCTGAAGGCGCAGGTGATCGCGGTCACAGGTTCGGTCGGCAAGACCTCCACCAAAGAGGCATTGCGGCGCGTGTTGGGTGCGCAGGGCGAGACCCACGCCTCGGCAGCCTCCTTCAACAATCAATGGGGCGTGCCGCTGTCGCTGGCGCGCTGCCCGGCCACCGTGCGTTTTGCGGTCTTCGAAATCGGCATGAATCACCCAGGCGAAATCGACCGGCTGGTCAGGGTGGTGCGACCCCATGTGGCCATCATCACGACCATCGAGCCGGTGCATCTGGAGTTCTTTGCCGGCATCGAGGCGATTGCCGACGCCAAGGCGGAAAT
>JBGQCE010000005.1:0-20520 GCA_041495185.1 Bradyrhizobium sp. | reverse complement strand
CATCGTCGATGCCACAACCTTGACCGAAGCCGGGTATGTGGGCGAGGACGTGGAAAATATTATCCTCAAGCTGCTGCAGGCCGCCGATGGCGACGTCCAAAGGTGCCAGCAAGGCATCATATATATTGACGAGATCGATAAAATCTGCCGTAAGGACGAGAATCCGTCCATCACCCGCGACGTTTCGGGCGAGGGCGTGCAGCAGGCGCTGCTGAAGATCATGGAAGGCACGGTTGCCTCGGTTCCCCCGCAAGGCGGCCGCAAGCATCCGCAGCAGGAATTCCTGCAGGTCGACACCACGAACATTCTGTTCATCTGCGGCGGAGCGTTCTCGGGGCTGGAGAAGATCATCTCCGCGCGCGGACGTTCGACCTCGATCGGCTTCGCCGCCCAGGTGCTGGCGCCGGAAGATCGCCGCACCGGCGAAATCTTCCGCCACGTCGAGCCCGAGGATCTCCTGAAGTACGGCCTGATCCCGGAATTCGTCGGCCGCCTGCCGGTGGTCGCGACGCTTGAGGATCTCGACGAGGCTTCGCTGAAGAAGATTCTGACCGATCCGAAGAACGCGCTGGTGAAGCAATATCAGCGGCTGTTCGAGATGGAGAACATCGAGCTGACGTTCGCCGACGAGGCGCTTGGCGCGGTCGCCCGCAAGGCGATCGACCGCAAGACCGGCGCGCGTGGCTTGCGCTCGATTCTCGAAAGCATCCTCTTGGAGACCATGTTCGATCTTCCGGGCCTGGAAGGCGTCGAAGAGGTCGTGATCTCGCGCGAAGTGGTAGAGGGAACGGCTCGCCCGCTCTACATTTACGCCGACCGTTCCGACCGCGCCGTCGAGAGCAGCGCCAGCGCCTGATCGCGGGTGCCGCCTTGAGCGTTGAGTGTCCAAAAAAGACGGCTGCGGAACCTGTTCCCGCGGCCGCGGTTGCTTAGGCATTTCCCGGCGTTCAGCCCCGATTGGCGGGCCTTTTCCATCGACTTGACACCTCCATGGTCGATAGCCACCTAATGCTATCGGCGATGAAAATACGCTTGAGATTCGCCGCACCAACGATCCGGAAGAGGCGGGCCAGGAGGCGGCCTGACGGCCCCGGAACATCCCGGCACCTTGTGGCGGTTGCGCAAAATGGCGGACTGCGTGCAAGGGGGCACAACAAAAGGAATAGGCCATGACGACCCCGAAACCCCGGCCAACTATCGTTTACGGCGAAAGCCACTCTTATCCGGTGCTGCCGCTGCGCGACATCGTCGTCTTCCCGCACATGATCGTGCCGCTGTTCGTCGGCCGCGAGAAATCGATCCGCGCGCTCGAAGAAGTGATGAAGAACGACGCGTTGATCATGCTCGCGACGCAGAAGAACGCGTCGGACGATGATCCGAGCCCGGATGCGATCTATGAAACCGGTACGCTCGCCAGCGTGCTGCAGCTGCTCAAATTGCCCGACGGTACCGTGAAGGTGCTGGTGGAGGGGCTTGAGCGCGCGCGCGTGCAGAAATATTCCGACCGGGCCGAGTATTACGAGGCCACCGCGGTCGCGCTCGCCGACACCGACGCCACCTCCGTCGAGGCCGAAGCCCTGGCGCGCTCGGTCGTGTCGGACTTCGAGAGCTATGTGAAGCTGAACAAGAAGATTTCACCCGAAGCCGTCGGCGTGGTTCAGGCGATCACGGATTTTGCCAAGCTCGGCGACAACGTGGCCGGGCATCTCGCCGTCAAGATCGCCGATCGTCAGGCGATCCTGGAGACGCTGTCGGTCACCGCGCGGCTTGAGAAGGTGCTCGGGCTGATGGAGAGCGAGATCTCGGTGCTGCAGGTCGAGAAGCGAATCCGCTCGCGCGTCAAGCGCCAGATGGAGAAGACCCAGCGCGAATATTATCTCAACGAGCAGATGAAGGCGATCCAGAAGGAACTCGGCGACGACGAAGGCCGTGACGAGCTGGCCGATCTGGAAGAGAAGATCGCCAAGACCAAGCTTTCCAAGGAAGCACGCGAGAAGGCGCAGCACGAATTGAAGAAGCTGCGCCAGATGTCGCCGATGTCCGCGGAGGCGACCGTCGTGCGCAACTATCTCGACTGGCTATTGTCGATCCCGTGGAACAAGAAGTCCAAGGTCAAGAAGGATCTGGTAGCGGCGCAAACAGTGCTCGACAACGACCACTACGGACTTGAGAAGGTCAAGGACCGCATCGTCGAGTATCTCGCGGTGCAGTCGCGCGCCAACAAGCTGACCGGACCGATCCTGTGCCTGGTCGGACCTCCCGGCGTCGGCAAGACCTCGCTCGGCAAGTCGATCGCGAGGGCGACCGGCCGCGAATTCGTGCGCGTGTCGCTCGGCGGCGTGCGCGACGAGGCCGAGATCCGCGGTCACCGCCGCACCTATATCGGCTCGATGCCCGGCAAGATCATCCAGTCGATGCGCAAGGCGAAGACCTCGAATCCGCTGTTCCTGCTGGACGAGATCGACAAGATGGGCGCCGATTTCCGCGGCGATCCGTCGTCGGCGCTGCTTGAGGTGCTCGACCCCGAGCAGAATTCGACCTTCAACGATCACTATCTCGAGGTCGATTACGATCTCTCCAGCGTGATGTTCATCACGACCGCGAATACGCTGAATATTCCGGGACCGCTGATGGACCGCATGGAGATCATCCGGATCGCCGGCTACACCGAGAACGAGAAGGTCGAGATCGCGCACAAGCATTTGATCCCGAACGCGATCACCAAGCATGGCCTGGATTCCAAGGAATGGTCGATCGACGACGACGCGCTGCTGCTGATGATCCGGCGTTACACCCGCGAAGCGGGCGTGCGTAATCTTGAGCGTGAGCTCTCGACACTCGCCCGCAAGGCGGTGAAGGAGCTGATGATCTCGAAGAAGAAGTCGGTGAAGGTGACCGAGAAGTCGCTTGAAGAGTTTCTCGGCGTACCGAAGTATCGCTATGGCGAGATCGAGAGCGACGATCAGGTCGGCATTGTCACGGGCCTTGCCTGGACCGATGTCGGCGGCGAGCTGCTCACCATCGAAGGCGTCATGATGCCCGGCAAGGGCAAGATGACGGTGACCGGCAATCTGCGCGACGTGATGAAGGAATCGATTTCGGCGGCGGCATCCTATGTCCGCTCGCGCGCGGTCGGCTTCGGCATCGAGCCGCCACTGTTCGACCGGCGCGACATCCACGTCCACGTGCCTGAAGGGGCGACCCCGAAGGATGGACCCTCGGCGGGTGTCGCGATGGCGACTGCGATCGTTTCCATCATGACCGGGATTCCGGTCCGGCACGATGTCGCCATGACTGGCGAGATTACGCTGCGCGGGCGGGTGCTCCCGATCGGCGGCCTGAAGGAGAAGCTGCTGGCGGCGGCACGCGGCGGTATCAAGACGGTGCTGATCCCCGAGGACAACGCCAAGGATCTCACGGAGATTTCCGATGCGATCAAGGGCGGGATGGACATCATCCCGGTGGCCCGCCTTGACGACGTAATCTCCAAGGCGCTGGTGCGGCCGCCGGTGCCGATCGTCTGGGAAGAGGACACCAAGCTGCCGGTCAAGCCGGACGCCGGCGACGAAGCCGCGGGCGGCCTGACGGCCCACTAAACGTTCCAAATTGACAACAACGGCGCCCCTTCGGGGGCGCCGCTTTTTTATGAGGCGATGCGCGGCTTGCGCCGGGGGGTACGGCGGCGCTAAACAGACGGCGGGGGCGGTTAGCTCAGCTGGTTAGAGCATCTCGTTTACACCGAGAGGGTCGGCGGTTCGAATCCGTCACCGCCTACCAGTCATCCCGGGAGCATGCCTATGAGAGTTTTCCTCGCCGCGGCGGTGATCGCGCTACTGGCCGGGCCTGCTTGCGCCCAAAACGTCCCTAAATATGGGGAAACTACGAAGGAAAAGTCACAACAGGAGATCCGGGGCGAACGGGATGCTGAACAAGCCTACAAGAGATCGCTCGGCAACATTCCCGACCAAGGGCCCACCGACCCCTGGGGCAATGTGCGCAGCGACAGCGCGCCCAAGCCCGTTGCGAAGGCCGCCCCTTCGAAGAAGACCAAGACCGGTAATACCGCGAATTAGGGCGTGATGGAACGACTCTCAGGCCACGATCGAAACGCGGACCAGATTGCGTACTGGAATGGTCCGGGTGGCCGGCACTGGGCCGATCGCCAGCAAACGCAGGACATCGTGCTGGCGCCGGTCTCCGAGATCTTGATCGACCGCGCCAAGGTCAAAGCGGGCGAGCGGATCGTCGATGTCGGTTGCGGTTGCGGGGCCACGACCATTGCGCTTGCCCAAAAAGTCGGCCCGGCCGGACATGTCTTCGGCATCGACATCTCGGCCCCGATGCTTGCGCGGGCGCGGGAAATCGCGCCGGTGGACCTGCCGGCCGATTTCGTCCTGGCGGACGCAACGATATATCCGTTCGACCCCGCAAGCTTCGACCTCCTGGTCTCGCGGTTCGGCGTGATGTTTTTCGCCGAGCCCGCGCTTTCGTTTGCCAATTTGCGCCGGGCGCTGCGGCCATCGGGCCGGCTGGCATTCGCCTGCTGGCGGGAGCCGCGCGAAAATCCTTTTTTCATGGCGCCGCTGCAGGCGGTCTATAAACATGTCCCCAAGCTGCCACAGCTCGGACCCGAAGACCCCGGTCCATTCTCCTTCGCATCCGAAGCGCGCGTGCGCCGAATACTCGGCGAGGCCGGATTCCAGGGGGTAGCAATGGAGCCGTGCAACTTGTCGCTCGATATGGCGGTCGGGCGCGGTCTCGATGCGGCGGTCACAGCCGCGCTGGAAATCGGACCGGCCGCCCGCGCGCTTGCGGAGCAGCTGCCGGACGTGGTCGCCGCAGCTACCAATTCGATCCGCGAGGCGCTGGCGCCTTTTGTCAGAGGACAGGCGGTGCCGCTTCCCGCCTCGATCTGGATCGTGACGGCGTCGGCCTCCTGAAACGCTTTAAGCCCGTTCTTCCCAGATCATCGCGAGATGGACGATGGTCTGCATGGCCTTTTGCATGTCCTGCACGCTCACCCATTCCAGCCGCGAATGGAAGGCGTGTTCGCCGGCGAAAATGTTGGGGCAGGGCAGCCCCATGAACGACAGCCGCGAGCCGTCGGTGCCGCCACGGATGGAACTCTTCACCGGCTTCAGTCCGGTACGGCGGATCGCCTCCATCGCGTTGTCGATAATCTCGGGGTGACGGTCGATCACCTGCTTCATGTTGCGGTACTGCTGCTTGATCTCCAGCCGATACGTTGAGCGAGGAAAGCCCTTCATCACCTCTTGGACGATGCCTTCGAGCAAGGCCTCTTTCTCTTTCAATCCGGCATCCGTGAAATCGCGCACGATGAAACCGAGCGTGGCTTTTTCCAGCGCGCCCGTAATGCCAATCGGATGCAGAAAGCCTTGTTTGCCCTCGGTTGTCTCCGGCGAACAGGTATCCTTCGGCAGCCGGTCGACGATGGCGGCGGCGATCTTGATCGCGTGCTCCATCTTGCCCTTGGCAAAGCCGGGATGGGTGCTGACGCCTTCGATGGTGATGGTGGCGGCATCCGCCGAGAAGGTCTCGTCCTCGATATTTCCGGCGGTTTCGCCGTCGATCGTATAGGCAAAATCGGCACCGAGCTTCTTCAGGTCGGCCTTGTCGACGCCACGGCCGATCTCTTCGTCTGGCGTGAACAGGATCTTGATGGCGCCGTGCTTGATCTGCGGGTTGTGAAGGAGGAAATGCGCCGCATCCATGATTTCGGCAAGGCCGGCCTTGTTGTCCGCACCTAGCAGCGTGGTGCCGTCCGTTGTGACGATGTCGTTGCCGATCTGGTCCTTAAGCGCGGGATGATCCGCGACACGGATGACTTGCGTGGGGTCGCCCGGCAGTACGATGTCGCCGCCGCGATATTGCCTTACGATCTGTGGCTTGACGTCCTTGCCGGTGCAGTCGGGCGAGGTGTCCATATGCGAGCAAAAGCAGATGACCGGGACTTGCTTGTCGGTATTCGCCGGGATCGTCGCATAGACGTAACCGTGCTGGTCGAGATGGGCGTCGCGAATTCCCATCGCCTGCAGCTCGGCTGCGAGCAGGCGGCCCAGATCTTTTTGCTTTTCGGTGGAGGGGCAGGTCGGCGAAGCCGGGTCCGACTGGGTGTCGATGACCACATAGCGCAGAAAGCGCTCGGTCACGGTGTGCGTGAACCCTGGTGTCGAAGCCACAATCAAAGCCGCGGGTCAAAGACGGGAAAGCTATTCGACAGAAGAAGCGTCATTCCGGTGGGCCGCGTATGCCGCGCCGGAATGACGCAAAGTCAAAAGTGGAAAGCGCGTCTTATCAGACGGCTTCCTTGAGCTCCTTGGCTGCGCGGAAGGCAACCTTCTTGCTGGCCTTGATGTGGATCGCTTCGCCGGTGGCGGGGTTGCGGCCCATGCGGGCGGCGCGCTTGCGCACCTGCAGGATGCCGAGACCGACGATGCGGATGCGCTCGCCCTTCTTCAGGTGCTTGGTGATCCGGCCGACCAGATCGTTCAGGATGGCTTCGGCCTGCTTCTTGGACAACTCTTGCTCTTCGGCGATCGCCGCTGCGAGATGCTTGAGCGTGACGGTGGTCGGTGTCGCTGCCTTCTTCGCCATATTTGGCCCTCCTCGTTGTTGATGGCTTAGGAACTTAAGACGTATCAGGCCTTAAACGATTCGGGGGGTAGCTGACTACGCTGTTTCACCGATAAACAGCCTATTATTTGCATCGACATCCCGAAAAGGCCTGACTGACAGGAGGATTCGCAACAACCTTGACTAAGAGGGGGCGCGCCTTTAAGCCCTCATTTCTGTGCGGATCAGTCTCAGATTTCGGCATCCGCGGGAGTAGCTCAGTTGGTTAGAGCGCCGCCCTGTCACGGCGGAGGCCGCGGGTTCGAGTCCCGTCTCTCGCGCCATTGAATCAATGGCTTAGCCATCGCAAAAAGCAAAAAGGCCGCCCGGAGGCGGCCGTATTTCCAATCATTGAAAACCCTGAATTTGGCTTAGCGGACGAGCGATGCATCCGAGCTGGTCACCGTGATGAGCTTGCCGGCCTTGACGACGTGAGCGGTCTGGGCGTAGCCCGAATTGGTGCGGGCGGAGATACCCAAACCAGCCACCACGATGCCGGCCACGAGAGCGACAACCACGATTTTCAGGTGCGTAGCGCGGTCCGCTGAGTGAATTGAGTGGTTCATGTGAGCCTCCTGGCGTCTTTACCGCCGCCTTGTTGGCTACAGACGTACCCCCCATTTGTTTCAAGGTGGTTTCGTTGGTTCCCCAAAATGGTTTCGTCGCTATCCCCCAAGGGTATCCCCTGGGGGATCAGGCCGCCCGTTTGATATCGGCGCGAATAGACTGCGCCGCCCATACGAACAACAGTGCGCCGAGCGTGGTCGTGACGGCTGCCGACAGCAGCGAATAGCGCACGGCATTGGCGCCGTAATCGTTCTTCAGCGCGTCGTTGATCATGCCGACCGCAAGCGGGCCGACGCCTTGGCCAAAGCAGGTCGCGGTCAACAGAATGATCGCAGACGCCAGCGCGCGCATGCTGGGACGTGCGACGGTCTGCGCGATGGCAAAGATCGGCCCGAGATGAAAGCCGACCAGAAACGAGGTAGCCGCCAAAGCGGTGACCATGGTCGCGAAGTCGGGCGTCAGCATGCATACCGCGAACACGGGTCCGGCGAGGCCCGAGGTAATCGCCGGCGCCCACAGCTTCCAGCGATCGTCGCGGCGGCTGATTTGCGCCACCAGGAGGCCACCGACCAGCGTGCCCGCCATTCCGAACAGGCCCTTGAACGTGCCGGCATAGGTTCCGATTTCGACGCTGCTCAGATGATGCACCCGCGCCAGAAATGGCGGAATCCACGCCGAGGTAGCGTAGTTGGTATAGGTCGTCAGGCAAAAGCCGATCAGCACGATGACGAAGGTCTGCTGGGAAGCGAGAAAGCCGAGCGTCGGTCCGATCGGCTCGGGCGTAAAGGTCTCCGCCATGGCGCCGCGCTTCGGCTCCGAAATCGTCAGCCACAATACCGCGGCCAGCGCGATGCCGGGCAGGCCGGCTGAGAAGAACGCCATCCGCCAGCCGTAGTGCTGGTTGACATAGCCGCCGATGAAATAGCCGAGGAACACCCCGAGATAGGTGCCGATGGCGTAGACGCCGAGCGCGCGCGGGCGCTCGTTCTTGTTGAAGAGATCGGCGACCATGGATTGCGACGCCGGCGTGCCCGCGGATTCGCCGATGCCGACGCCGATTCTAGCCAGCGCCAGGGTGCCGACGCTCGAGGCCATGCCGCACAGGAACGTCATCGCGCTCCAGAACGCAAAGGCTATCGCCACGATGTTGCGCCGGTTGAGCCGGTCGGCAACGCGCGCGATGGGGATGCCGAGCAGCGAATAGAACAGTACGAAACCGAAGCCCGCGAGCAGGCCCATGGTGGTGTCGCTGAGCGTGAACTCCTTTTTGATCGGCTCAATCAGAACGTTGAAGATCGTGCGATCGAGAAAATTCAGCGCATAGACGACGGTCAACAGGCCAAGCACGTAATATCGGCGGGTCGACGGCCTTGCGACCGCCCGGGCTGCCACCTGCGGCGCGAGATCGACATGATTTCCCCCTGAGATTTTTTCTTGAAAACGAGCGGCGGTCTCTCACGCCTCGCGAATGAAGTTTCCCGCCTCGAATTCGACCGGCGGCGCGCCCCTATCGAAGGAGATGCCGATGGGATCGCGCCCGGCGGCCACGGCCTCGAGCTGATCGCCCAGCATCCGCCGGATCATCAGGATGCCGCGGTCGCTCTGGCCGAAATGCTCCTCCGAATGCAGCGTCACTGGCCCCTGGCCAACCTGCGCCTCGTAATCGCCGGGAAATTGCTGGTGTTCCTGTTCGGTCATGTCCCACCAGTATTTACCGTTGAACTTCGAACGCATCCGCCCGATATCGCCGCGCGCTTTCACCCGGCCGGCGACGTAGATGCGGAACGAGGTGTCGTCGATCGGCAGGGTCCAGCCGATCGACTCGACGCGGGCGAATTGTGCAACCCGCGGATTGGGCACTACGCGGAGCGTAGGCAGAGCCGCTTCGGTCACCCGATAAAAGATCTTGCCGTCGTCGTGGTTGCGGATCGAGCGCACGGTGACGCCGCGCGGCGACATCTCGAACTTCACTTCCGGCATCGAGGCCATCATGTTGGTGAACTGCGGGCCGCTGAAGGAACCGTGCAGTACCGGGACATGGTAGGGATCGACCACGTTCTCGAAATGCTGCAGCCAGTTGCAGGGAATGATGACCGGTCCGCCGCCGCCGATCGAAGTGTCGTCGGCTTCGACGAACTCGCCGTCGTCCATCTTTTCCAGACATTCGTAGCGTGGCAGCACCGGCCTTTTCTCATCCGGTCCCATATAGGCGAAGATCAGCCCGTAGCGTTCGGCAACGGGGTACCAGGGCTGGCGCACTCTGTCCTTGAACTGGCCGCCATCGGGCTCGCAGGGCTGCTCGAGGCAGCGGCCTTCGGTGTCGAACTTCCAGCCGTGATAGCAGCAGCGGATGCCGTCCTCTTCGACCTTGCCATAATAGAGCGTGGTGCCGCGGTGGCAGCAGCGGGCGTGGAGCAGGCCGGCCCGGCCATGCCGGTCGCGAAACAGGATGAGATCCTCAGCCAGCGCGCGGACTTTTCGGGGAGTGTCGGTGGCGTCGGCCGCAAGCCCGATCGGGTGCCAATAGCGCCGAAGCAGTTCCCCCATCGGCGTGCCGCGGCCGACCTCGGTCAACTCGGTCCGGGTGGCGGACGGCCTCATGGCATAGGCGGTACCGAGATCGCGATCCCGCTGCGTGATGTTCATCGCTGCTTCCTCCCGCCCGGCTTTGCTGCCGTGTTTATTGAAAATGCGAACCTTTCGCAAAGTGAACTGTAGATCGATGACAATGTCAACGGTTTCAAAAACCTTGGCAGCAGAAGGTTTTGTTGGCACACGTTGGTCATGAAGCAGAAGTCGAAGAGGGCGGCCCCGCCTCCGGGGAGCGCCGGCAAGGACGAGCGGCTTGCGCCGATCACCGCGATGATGTCGTCGCGTTTGATCGTGCTCGCCAACCTGCTGAAGCGCGGGGCTATCCTGCGCTACAAACGTCTGGCCGGGCTCTCGTCGGTGGAGTTCGGGCTGGTGGCGTCGCTGGGGCGCCGGCCGCCGATGAGCGTGGTCAAGCTCGCCGAAGCCGTGGGCATGGACAAGGGACAGATCAGCCGGGCGCTGGCCGGGCTGGTGTCGCGCAAGCTGGTTTCGAGAGCGGTCAACCCCAGGGATAACCGGGAAGTGCTGGTCTGCCTCACCCGGACCGGGCTGATCGCCCATGAGGCGATTGTGGCAGGTGCGATCGAGCGCAATCAGCGCTTGCTGGAAAAGCTCAGCAAGGACGATGTGGCGATGCTGCTGGTGCATATCGACCGTCTGACCGGTATCGCCGCCAAAATGCTCGAAGCTGAAAAGGAAATGGGCTGAAGGGCGCTCGCGCTACTCGCGCGGGAGACGTCTGCGGCCAACCTTGCCGGGTTTTCCCGCCGCAATTCGGGCCGGGCGCAGCCGTCAAAATAGCTTGTCTTGCGCCCCTTGTTGCGCTGCGCTAAGCCTCGGAATAATTCCAATTAACGAATCTGCGGCCGCGCGAGACCGCAGGAAAAGGCACCGCCGATGACCGGCATTCTGCAGAATTATCTTCCACTTGTGGTGTTTATCGGGGTCGCGAGCCTGATCGGTTTGGCGCTCCTGATCGCCCCTTTCCTCGTCGCGTTCCAGCAACCCGATCCGGAAAAGCTTTCTGCATATGAATGCGGATTCAACGCATTCGACGACGCCCGCATGAAGTTCGACGTCCGGTTCTACCTGGTGGCAATTCTCTTCATCATCTTTGACCTCGAAGTGGCCTTCCTGTTCCCCTGGGCCGTGGCGTTCGGCAAGCTCGGCGCCACCGGCTTCTGGTCGATGGTGGTTTTCCTCGCCGTCCTCACCGTCGGCTTTGCCTACGAATGGAAGAAAGGCGCCCTCGAATGGGATTGAGCCCCGCTGCCGCGAAACCAGGTTTTGCACCGGCAGTCGCGCCGGCCGCGACCGGCATTCTCGATCCCTCCACCGGCAAGCCGGTCGGCGCCACCGACCCTTACTTTCTCGAGGTCAATCACGAGCTGTCCGACAAGGGCTTCTTCATCACCGCCACCGACGACCTGATCACCTGGGCGCGCACGGGATCGCTGATGTGGATGACGTTCGGCCTGGCCTGTTGCGCGGTCGAGATGATGCAGATGTCGATGCCGCGTTATGACGCCGAGCGCTTCGGCTTTGCGCCGCGCGCTTCGCCGCGCCAGTCCGACGTGATGATCGTCGCGGGCACGCTGACCAACAAGATGGCGCCGGCGCTGCGCAAGGTCTACGACCAGATGCCGGAGCCGCGCTACGTCATCTCGATGGGCTCGTGCGCCAATGGCGGCGGATACTACCATTATTCGTATTCGGTGGTGCGCGGCTGCGACCGCATCGTGCCCGTCGACATCTACGTGCCCGGCTGCCCGCCGACCGCGGAAGCGCTGCTTTACGGCGTGATGCTGCTGCAGAAAAAGATCCGGCGCACCGGAACCATCGAACGCTAAGGGTTTTGGAATGGACGACGGCAGGCTCGACGCCCTGGGGCAGACGATCGTTAGCGCGCTTGCGGGTGCGGCGACCGGTCATTCGGTCGCGTTCAATCAGCTCACGGTGACGGTTGAGGCCGGCAGGATCGTCGACGTCGTGCGCTTCCTGCGCGACGATGCCGGCTGCCGCTTCGTCAACCTCACCGACGTGACGGCGGTGGATTATCCCGGCCGCGAGAAGCGCTTCGATGTGGTCTATCACTTGTTGTCTCCGACACTGAACGCGCGCATCCGTCTGCGCGCGGAGGCCGATGAGACCACCCAGGTGCCGTCGATCATCGAGGTGTTTCCCGGCGCCGACTGGTTCGAGCGCGAAACCTACGATCTCTACGGCGTGATCTTCACCGGCCATCCGGACATGCGGCGCCTGCTGACCGACTACGGCTTCGACGGGCATCCGCTGCGCAAGGATTTCCCGCTCACCGGTTTCGTCGAGGTCCGCTACGACGACCAGGAGAAGAGGGTGCTCTACGAACCCGTCCGTCTCAATCAGGAATTCCGCAAATTCGATTTTCTCTCGCCATGGGAAGGAGCGGACTATCCGCTGCCGGGCGATGAGAAGGCGGGGGCCAAGCCGTGATCCTATTCGCTATTCGCCATTCGCTATTCGCCGTTTTGCAGGACCAGCATCATGGCTGAAGCCGCACTCCGCAATTTCACCATCAATTTCGGCCCGCAGCATCCGGCCGCACACGGCGTGCTGCGTCTGGTGCTGGAGCTCGACGGCGAAGTGGTCGCTCGCGTCGATCCGCATATCGGCCTGCTTCATCGCGGCACCGAGAAGCTGATCGAGCACAAGACATACTTGCAGGCGATCCCGTATTTCGACCGGCTCGACTATGTCGCGCCGATGAATCAGGAACACGCGTTCTGTCTGGCGGCGGAAAAGCTGCTCGGCATCGCCGTGCCGCGCCGCGGGCAACTGATCCGGGTTCTGTACTGCGAGATCGGCCGCATCCTGTCGCATCTGCTCAACGTCACCACGCAGGCGATGGACGTCGGCGCGCTGACCCCGCCGCTGTGGGGCTTTGAAGAGCGCGAAAAGCTGATGGTGTTTTACGAACGTGCGTCCGGCTCGCGCATGCATGCGGCCTATTTCCGGATCGGCGGCGTGCATCAGGACCTGCCGCCGAAACTGATCGACGATATCGAGGCCTGGTGCGATCCGTTCCTGGGCGTGGTCGACGATCTCGAACTGCTGCTCACCGGCAACCGTATCTTCAAGCAGCGCAATGTCGACATCGGCGTGGTCACGCTAAAGCAGGCCTGGGAGTGGGGCTTTTCCGGCGTGATGGTGCGCGGCTCCGGCGCCGCCTGGGATCTGCGCAAGGCGCAACCTTACGAGTGCTACGCCGAGATGGATTTCGATATTCCGATCGGCAAGAACGGCGATTGCTACGACCGCTACTGCATCCGCATGGAAGAAATGCGCCAGTCGGTGCGTATCATGAAACAGTGCATCGCGAAACTGCGCGCCGCCGACGGGCAAGGGCCGGTCGCCGTCGAGGACAACAAGATTTTCCCGCCGCGCCGGGCTGAGATGAAGCGCTCGATGGAAGCGCTGATCCATCACTTCAAGCTCTACACCGAGGGCTTCCATGTCCCGGCCGGCGAAGTCTACGCCGCGGTCGAGGCGCCGAAGGGCGAGTTCGGGGTCTATCTGGTCGCCGACGGCAGCAACAAGCCCTACAAATGCAAGATCCGCGCGCCCGGCTTTGCGCATCTGCAGGCGATGGATTTTATCTGTCGGGGCCATCTGCTGGCGGACGTGTCCGCGATCCTCGGTTCGCTCGATATCGTGTTCGGAGAGGTCGACCGGTGATGGCGATGCCGCCCATCCAGTTTGACCGGGCCACTGGCGTTCTCGAGGGCGCCAATGCGTGGGAGCGCCTGGCTGCGCTCGCTCTGTCGTCGGGCTCGAAGGTGGCGTCGGCGTTTTCGCATCGCGGCTACAACGGCTGCGCCAATCTCCTGCGCAAGACGCTGCCCGAGCGCGACATCGCGATCAAACTCAATTCCGATGCGACGTTCGAGTTTCCCTATGGCGACGGTTACTGGAGCAAGCTGCTCAACCGTTCTTACTGTTACGAGGACGAACTGGAATTGCTGTTCCGCGATTCCGTCGGCGTCGACTACACGCTGATCGATTGCGGCGCCAATTTCGGCTACTGGTCGGTGCTGATCTCGAGCGCGCCTTACGGCTCGCACAAGGCGATCGCGATCGAGCCGTCGTCGCAGAATTTCGCCAAGCTTGCGAACAACGCCGAAATCAACGGCAACCGGTTTGAAGTGTTGAAGTGCGCGATCGGCGCGGCGCGCGGCACCGCGCGGCTGTCCGGCACCAAGCATGAGGCGTTCAGCATCGCCGGCGGCGCGGATAGCGGCGGCGAGGACGTGCCGGTGATTGCGCTCGACAACCTGATCGACGACGGCAAGGTTTCTGCTGGTGGAAAATACCTGATCAAGCTCGACGTCGAAGGCGTCGAAATCGAAGCGATCAAGGGCGGCACCCGGCTGTTGCAGGGCGACAGCGTGTTGTTGTGCGAGGAACACGGCAACGACCCGAACCATACGGTGTCGCGCTATATCCTCGACCAGACCCCGCTCAAGCTGATCGTCTACGATCCCCGCTCAAATCGCCTGGAAACCGTGACCGAACTTTCGATCCTCGACCGCATCAAGGTTTCATCCCACGTCGGTTATAACGTGTTCGGCACCGCGAGCGCCTTCTGGCAAAACCGGATCAGCGCCCTGAACGCGAACGCCGCGCGCCGCATGCAATGAGAGACTGAACGACAATGTCCGTCCGCCGCCTCGCACCGAAGGAACTGCAGCCCGCGAACTTCACGTTCACGCCGGAAAACCTTGCCTGGGCGAAAGCTGAGGTCGCGAAATATCCGAAGGGCCGCCAGGCGTCCGCGGTCATCCCGATCCTGTGGCGGGTGCAGGAACAGCATGAGGGGTGGGTTTCGGAAGCGGCGATCCGCGCGGTCGCCGATTTGCTTGAGATGTCCTACATCCGCGCGCTGGAGATTGCGACCTTCTACACGATGTTCCAGCTGCAGCCGGTCGGCAAGAAGGCCCATGTTCAGGTCTGCGGCACCACGCCGTGCCGGCTGCGCGGTGCCGGCGAGATTATCGAAGTGTGCCAGAGCCGCATCCATCATGATCCCTTCCATCTGTCCAAGGATGGAAACTTCAGCTGGGAAGAAGTCGAGTGTCTTGGCGCCTGCGTGAATGCGCCGATGGTGCTGATCTGGAAGGATACCTACGAGGATCTGACCAAGGAGAGCTTCGGCAAGGTGCTGGACGGCTTTGCCTCCGGCAATCCTCCGAAGCCGGGACCGCAGATCAACCGCCAGTTTTCCGCGCCGGTCGGTGGACCGACGACGCTGAAGGAAACCACATGAAGCGTGACCGCATATTGGAAGCGGCCGGACAGGGGAGTGTCGGTAGCATGAAGAACTGGCGCTATATCGTCCTGCACGCAGCTGCGGCCAGTGCGTTGGTTTTTCTGCTGCAGCGCTACGCGCTGAATGCGTCGCTTGAATCAAGTCTGTTATGGGCGGTGACCTTCGGCGGATGCGCCGCAGGCCTCGCCTACATGCAGTCCAATCGCTGATCCCAAGGGAAACTTCACGTCATGCTCGACGACAAGGACCGCATCTTCCGCAACCTCTACGGCCTCCAGGACTGGGGTCTCGAAGCTGCGCGCCGCCGCGGCGCCTGGGACGGCACCAAGGCGATCATCGACAAGGGCCGCGACTGGATCATCAACGAGATGAAGGCCTCGGGCCTGCGCGGACGCGGCGGGGCAGGTTTTCCGACCGGCCTGAAATGGTCGTTCATGCCGAAGGAATCGACCGACGGCCGGCCGAGCTACCTTGTGGTCAATGCCGACGAGTCCGAACCCGGCACCTGCAAGGACCGCGAGATCATGCGGCACGATCCGCATCTGCTGGTCGAGGGCTGCCTGCTCGCGAGCTTCGCGATGGGCGCGCACGCCTGTTACATTTACGTGCGCGGCGAATTTATCCGGGAGCGCGAACACCTGCAGGCCGCGGTCGATCAGGCCTATGAAGCGAAGTTGATCGGCAAGGACAATATCAACGGCTTCCCGTTCGACATTTACGTGACCCACGGCGCCGGCGCCTATATCTGCGGCGAAGAGACGGCGCTCCTGGAGAGCCTCGAAGGCAAGAAGGGCATGCCGCGGCTGAAGCCGCCATTTCCGGCCAATGTCGGTCTCTATGGCTGCCCGACCACGGTCAACAACGTCGAGTCGATCGCGGTCGCGCCGGATATCCTGCGGCGCGGCGCGGCGTGGTTCGCGGCCATCGGCCGGCCCAACAATGTCGGCACCAAGCTGTTCTGCATCTCCGGCCATGTCGAGCGACCCTGCAATGTCGAGGAAGCGATGGGGATCCCGTTCCGGGAACTGATCGAACGCCATTGCGGCGGCATCCGCGGCGGCTGGGATAATCTCAAGGCGGTGATCCCCGGCGGCTCCTCGGTACGCATGGTGCCGGCGGACCAGATCATCGACACGCCGATGGATTTCGACAGCCTCGGCAAATTGCGCTCCGGTCTCGGCACGGCTGCGGTCATCGTGATGGACAAATCGACCGACCTGATCCGGGCGATCGCGCGCATTTCCTATTTCTACAAGCACGAGAGCTGCGGCCAGTGCACGCCATGCCGCGAGGGCACGGGGTGGATGTGGCGGGTCTTGACCCGGATGGCGGAGGGCCGCGCCCACAAGCGCGAGATCGACATGCTGCTGGAGGTGACAAAGCAAGTCGAGGGTCACACCATCTGCGCGCTCGGCGACGCCGCGGCGTGGCCGATCCAGGGTCTGATCGCGCATTTCCGTCACGAGATCGAGGAACGGATCGACGAATATTCGCGTAAGGCGGATGTCGACGATGCCGGCATTCGCGATCCCGCGCACATGGTCGCGGCGGAGTAGGGCTGATGGCAATGACCAAACTCATCGTCGACGGCAAAGAGATCGAGGTTCCCGCGGAATTCACGCTGCTGCAGGCGTGCGAGGCTGCGGGCGCCGAAATCCCGCGCTTTTGCTACCATGAGCGGCTGTCGATCGCCGGCAATTGCCGGATGTGCCTGGTCGAGATCAAGGGCGGCCCGAAGCCGGTCGCAAGCTGCGCCTGGGGCGTGCGTGATTGCCGTCCCGGTCCCAAGGGCGAACCGCCGGAAATCTCCACGCGTTCGCCGATGGTGAAAAAGGCGCGCGAAGGCGTGATGGAGTTCCTGCTGATCAACCATCCGCTGGATTGCCCGATCTGCGATCAGGGTGGCGAGTGCGATCTGCAGGATCAGGCGATGGGCTACGGCGTCGATACCAGCCGCTTCGCCGAAAACAAGCGCGCGGTCGAGGACAAATATCTGGGCGCGCTGGTCAAGACCTCGATGAACCGCTGCATCCAGTGCACGCGCTGCGTCCGCTTTGCCGCCGAAGTCTGCGGCGTGCCCGAGATGGGCGCGACCGGCCGGGGCGAGGACATGGAAATCACCACCTATCTCGAGACCGCGCTGACCTCGGAACTGCAGGGCAACCTCGTCGATATCTGCCCGGTGGGCGCGCTGACTTCAAAACCTTACGCCTTCGCAGCGCGGCCCTGGGAGCTCGGCAAGACTCAGTCGATCGACGTGATGGACGGCGTCGGTTCGGCGATCCGGGTCGACACCCGCGGCCGCGAGGTGATGCGGATCCTGCCGCGCGTCAACGAGGCGGTGAACGAGGAATGGATTTCCGACAAGACCCGCCATGTCGTCGACGGGCTGCGCACGCAGCGGCTCGACCGCCCCTATGTCAGGGAGAACGGCCAGCT
Source organism: Bradyrhizobium sp. (assembly GCA_041495185.1). Taxonomy (GTDB): domain Bacteria; phylum Pseudomonadota; class Alphaproteobacteria; order Rhizobiales; family Xanthobacteraceae; genus Bradyrhizobium. Next base: position 2,984 of record JBGQCE010000005.1, on the reverse strand, counting down.
CCGCGCGGCGTCATGGTCCGAGGCGTTCGCAGCGATCGCGGCAAAGGCCGGCCGCATCGACGGCAAACGGATCGGCGCCATCGCGGGCGATCTCGCCGCGGTCGAAGAGATGTTCGCGCTCAAGGAGCTGTTGGCCAAATGCGGCTCCGCCAACCTCACGGTCCAGGGCGGCGACGCCTTCGACCCCAAGGCCGGTCGCGCCTCCTACATTTTCAATCCGGGTATCGCCGGGATCGACCAGGCCGACGCGCTCTTGATCGTGGGCTCGAACCCGCGCAAGGAAGCCGCCGTTCTCAACGCGCGCATCCGCAAGCGCTGGCGCAGCGGCCAGCTCAAGATCGGTGTGATCGGCGCCAAGGCCGACCTCACTTACACTTACGACTATCTCGGCGCGGGTACGGATACGCTCAGCGAACTCGCCTCCGGCAAGCAATCCTTTGCGGATCTGCTGAAGGCAGCGAAAAATCCGATGGTGCTGGTGGGATCCGGCGTCGCTGCGCGGCATGACGGGTCAGCGGTTCTGGCGCTCGCGGCAAAGCTCGCGTTGGGTGTCGGCGCGGTCAAGGACGGCTGGAACGGTTTTGCAATCCTGCACGATACGGCTTCACGCGTCGGCGCGCTCGATATCGGCTTTGCGGCGGGCGCGGGCGGCTTGACCACCGCGCAGATGACGACGTTCGGCACGCTCGATGTCCTGTTCCTGCTCGGCGCCGACGAGATCAAGGCGCCTGATAGCACCTTCGTGGTTTACCTCGGCACCCAGGGCGACCGCGGCGCGCATCGCGCCGACGTCGTCCTGCCGGGCGCGGCCTATACCGAAAAATCCGGCATTTACGTCAACACCGAAGGCCGGGTGCAAATGGCCAACCGCGCGGCGTTTCCGCCGGGGGAGGCGCGCGAGGATTGGGCCATCATCCGGGCGCTGTCGGACGTTCTGGGCAGGAAGCTGCCCTACGATTCGCTCAGCGCGCTACGGCAGGCGCTCTTCAAGGCTGTGCCGCATCTGATGCGCATCGACCAGATCGAAGCTGGCAACATGGCCGACATCAAGACGCTCGCGGGCAAGGGCGGCAGCGTCGAGAAAGCGCCGTTCAAGAGCTCCGTTGAGGATTTTTACCTGACCAACCCGATTACGCGGGCGTCGGCGGTGATGGCGGAATGTTCGCGCCTTGCCTCCGGGCAAATGCTGACGGCAGCGGAGTGAGCGTGACCTGATGGCTGAATTCTTCGCAAGCGCATTCTGGACCGGCTTCCTCTGGCCGCTGATCGTCATGGTCGCGCAAAGCGTGCTGCTGCTCGTCGTGCTGTTGCTCGCGATCGCCTACATCCTGCTCGCCGACCGCAAGATCTGGGCAGCGGTGCAGATCCGCCGCGGCCCCAACGTCGTCGGCCCCTGGGGCCTGTTCCAGTCCTTCGCCGATCTCCTGAAGTTCGTGCTGAAGGAGCCGATCATTCCCTCCGGCGCCAACAAAGGCGTGTTCCTGCTGGCCCCGCTGGTGAGTTGCGTGCTGGCGCTCGCGGCCTGGGCGGTGATCCCGATGGATCTCGGCTGGGTGATCTCCGACATCAATGTCGGCGTACTCTATATCTTCGCGATCTCGTCGCTGTCGATCTACGGCATCATCATGGCCGGCTGGTCATCGAACTCGAAATATCCGTTCCTGGCCGCCCTTCGCTCGGCGGCGCAGATGGTGAGTTACGAAGTCTCGATCGGTTTTGTCATTATTACCGTCTTGTTGTGCGCGGGCTCGCTGAACCTGTCGGCCGTGGTCGAGGCGCAAAATACCCATGGGCTCGCCAGCCTGATCGGCCTGCCCAAGCTGACGTTCCTGAACTGGTATGTGCTGCCGTTGTTTCCGATGTTCGTGGTGTTCTATGTCTCGGCGCTGGCGGAAACCAATCGTCCGCCGTTCGATCTGGTGGAAGCCGAATCCGAACTGGTCGCGGGCTTCATGGTCGAATACGGCTCGACACCCTATCTGCTGTTCATGCTCGGCGAATATGTCGCGATCACCACGATGTGCGCGATGGCCACGATCCTGTTCCTGGGCGGCTGGCTGCCGCCGATCGCGGTCGTGCCGTTCACCTGGGTTCCCGGCGTGATCTGGTTCACGCTCAAGGTATTTTTCATGTTCTTCATGTTTGCGATGGCGAAGGCGATCGTGCCGCGCTACCGCTACGACCAGTTGATGCGGCTTGGCTGGAAGGTGTTCCTGCCGTTGTCGCTGGCGATGGTGGTTGTTGTCGCCGGCGTGCTGCATTTCGCTGACATCGCGCCGAAATGAGGTCGCTATGAGTGTCAATATCAACGCCACAGCCCGCTCGCTTCTGCTGTCCGAATTCGTGTCGGCGTTCTTTCTCGCCATGCGCTATTTCTTCAAGCCGAAGCCGACGCTGAATTATCCGTTCGAGAAGGGGCCGATCTCGCCACGGTTCCGTGGCGAGCACGCGCTGCGCCGGTATCCCAATGGCGAAGAGCGCTGCATCGCCTGCAAGCTGTGCGAGGCGATTTGCCCTGCGCAGGCGATCACCATCGAGGCCGGCCCGCGCCGCAACGACGGCACCCGCCGCACCGTTCGCTACGACATCGACATGGTGAAATGCATCTATTGCGGGCTGTGCCAGGAGGCCTGTCCGGTCGATGCCATCGTCGAGGGACCGAATTTCGAATTCGCGACCGAGACGCGCGAGGAACTTTACTATGACAAGGCGAAACTTCTCGCCAATGGCGACCGCTGGGAGCGCGAGATTGCGAAATCAATCGAACTCGACGCGTTGTACCGGTGAGGTGAGGGCATGATCCTACCCGCACTGTTCTTCTATCTGTTCGCCGGCATCTGCGTTGCCTCGGCGGTCATGGTGATCGTGTCGCGCAATCCCGTGCATTCCGTGCTGTTTTTGATTCTGGCATTCGTCAACGCGTCGGGCCTGTTCGTGCTGATGGGCGCCGAATTCCTGGCGATGATCCTGGTCGTGGTCTATGT
>JBGQCE010000004.1:0-23526 GCA_041495185.1 Bradyrhizobium sp. | reverse complement strand
GGGACCACATCGTTTCACACAAAAACGACCACGGACCCTCGCATCGGCGCTACGGAGCGTTGCAGCGGTAGAGACGTCAAAAAATCAACTTTCGCGAGATTTTCGGCGTCGTTCGATTTTCGACTTTTGCAACAGTATCGACCCGGAGCGGAAATAGAGACCGCAGCCACGGCGGAGCGAAGTATCTACATCCGGCGTAACGCGCTGCCGAGGGCATCGATGCGCATGTCGATTTCAGCAGCGGCGCCGGAGAGAAGTCTCAACTTCGCGTCGTCGGTCGCCTCGCCCCGTCCGTTTCGCGCCAGATGATGGCCGCGCTCCGCCACAAGGGACGCATAGGCTAGGGGTTCGGCGGCCATGCGAAGAAGCAGCGCGTCAGCTTGTCTTGTGACCTCGTTCCAGTCCTCAAGCAGCAGTGCTCGCTCAATAGCATAGCGCCGGAACCAGAAGTGGTTATGGCCGACGGATCCTTGCCCGAGCAACGCTTCTCCCGCGGCAAGAGCCGCCTCTTGATCCTCCCGTTTGTCCTCCACCAAAGCGAGGAGACCGCAGAGTATCGGGCCAACGAACCCGGGTCCGGTCTCCTCTGAAATCTCTTGCCCCTTCCGTGCAAGCGCCAGCGCTTCTGTTCTCAGCCCTTTTGAAAGGGCGACCTCCGCGCTATCACCAAGGATCATGGCCTCGTAGCGCCGTGCCTTGAGTGCGCGTGCCTGCTCGAGCGCCTTCGACTGCACGTCATCGGCCTCGTCATAGCGTCCAGCAGCGATCAGGCACATTCCTATCGAATGGGTCGCGAACATCTCCGCATGCCGGTTACCGATCCTGATGGCGGCTTCCAGCGCCATGCGCATGTCGTCCAGTCCACGATCAAATTCGCAGGTGTAGATTCGGCAATGCCCCATCATGACGCGATTAGGCACCGCTATCCGTGTCAGGTCATATGCGTCGCAAAGATCAACACAATCGGCAAAGTGAGAAAGCGCCGTTGCCATGCGGCAATCCATATACTGCGCGTCCGCCAAACCGCTGAGGGCTCGGGCTTGCCATTCCGGCGCTTCCACGCGCCGGGCGGCCTCGAGAGCCAATTCGTGTTCGCTGCGGCAATCGACCAAGTGCCCACGTGCAAAATACAGATTGCCACGGAGATAGTGGATTTCTGCGAGAGCGCGATCGTCGCTGTGCGCGACTGCCAAGGGCTCGGCCTCGGCCAAGCTGGAGAATGCGTCGTCCACCCGGGCGATCAGGCGATTGGACGAGGCGCAACCGAGGAGAGCGCGGCACCGGTCAGCGTCTTCGCCGGCCACTGCCGGGGCCTGGACGTAGGCATCGAGTGCCTCGGTGCCGCGCCCCGCGTCCAGCTGAAGAGCGCCCACGAGCATAGCGAGTTCGAATGTGTCGTGTGCTTTGGTCGCGAGCACCAGGCCGCGCGCCGCAAGCGCGATCGCCTGGTCCTGGCGGAACAGGGTCGCCTGGGCTTTGGCCGCCCCGAGATAGGCGCGCGCTGCTTCGTGATCGCCGGCACGGTCCAGATGCTCGGCTCGCAGTACCGGATCATCGATAAAGATCGCGGCTGCAGCACCATGCAACTCTCGCTTCCGAGCGTTGGTAAGCGAGCCGTACACGCCGTCGCGTACCAATGCATGAGCGAATTGCAGACCGTCCCGCGTCGGGCGTAACAGGACATTCCGCACCAAAGTGTCACAATCGTACTGCGGCTCCTGGAGTAGCGCCCGGAGATGGGCAAGGCTGAAGCGCTGGCCGAGCACCGAGGCTGCCTGGATGGCGCGGCGGTCTTGGGCAGCTAGAAGGTCCGTACGGGCCAACACGACGCTTTGAATGGATGCCGGGAGCCGTCCGTCGGTCAGATCGCCGGCGCCTCTTAGCAATTGCTCCAGGAACAGCGGATTACCGCCGGCGCGCTCGACGCACTGTTCGGCGAATGCGGCGACGTCGATGAAGCGTCGCGCGATCGACCGCGCGTCGGCAGACGATAGGGGAGAAAGGTCTACGGTAATCAGCGTTCCACCGCCAGCGATGCTGCGCCAATGCGCATCGAGCGGATCGCCTTCGATGCGAGTGGTCATAACAAGCACCGTCCGGCTCATCGCGGTAGCGCGGGTAATGGCGGCAAGAAGGTTAAGCGTCTCCAGATCCGCCCAATGCACGTCTTCGATCGTGACAAGAAGCGGCCGATTTTCCGCCGAAGCCTTTGCGAGAGCGGCGACCACGCGCTCCTTGCCGTGGGCGCGTGCAGCCGCGTCCATCGCCTCATAGTGCTTTCGCGTGGTTTCGGGCTGGGACATTTCAAGCAGGTCGCGCAGATAGAGCGCGTCATCGACTTCCAGCCGTCCTTCTCGCACGATGGTATCTATGGCCCGTTCGGCGGCGTCTGACGTCGCTTCAGAGCCAAGCCCCAAAAGTCCGGCAACCACCGTGCGCACAGCGCCATGACCGCGTTCGGTGCCGAAGTCGAGGACGAATCCGGCGGTGCATGACATGCCGGACGCCACGGCGATTGACTGCAGCTCATCCATCAGCCGGGTCTTGCCGATCCCGGCCTCGCCGCGGATCAGCAGGGCGGTGCCAGCAACGCCATTGATGCAGGCGTCCAGCAGGGCCCGGAACTGCCCAAGCTCAGATCGACGCCCAACCAACGCATGAGCTTCCGGTGCTGAGCCTCTCGCTCCTGTCAGCCGCCAGGCCTCGACGGGATGTCCAACCCCTTTCAGTGCCAGTGGCCCCAGGGGTTCGTACGAGACGACATGATTTGTCGCCTGATAGACCGCGTCGGAAACCAGCGTTTCTCCGCTGATGGCTTTCTCCAGTAGCCGCGCGGCAATGTTGGCGGCTTCGCCAGTGACGGTATAGCCGCGATGGTGTTGGCTTCCCACCGAACTGGCGATGACTTCACCTGTCGCGACACCGATGTGAACGGCCAACGGGGAATGCAGGCCGGACGCGAGCTTGGGAACGAAAGCTTGTATCTCCAACGCGGCACGCACGGCGCGCTCGGCATCATTGCCCCGCGCCAGCGGCGCTCCGAACAGCGCCATGGCCGCGTCGCCGATGTGCTTGTCAATCGTCCCGCCAAAGCGGTCGACCGTCGCATCGACGAGTGCAAAGAAGCGTTCCAGCAAGGCATGCACGTCTTCCGGATCGAGCACCGAGGAGAGCTGCGTATAGCCAACCAAGTCGCAAAACATCACCGTAACCGGACGGCGGTCTCCGTCCGGATCACTGGTCCGTTCTGGTTCAATCGGCACGATCGTCTCGCCCCCGCCAAGGGGATGACCGCAGCCACCGCAATAATGCTCAGAAGCTTCGTTCGGAAAACCGCAATTCTCGCAGGGTGCTGGCAATGCAGTGCCGCAGGACGCGCAGAATTTGCGTCCCGCCCGGTTCTCCAGCTCGCATTTTATGCACCGCACAGCGCCGGACTCCGTTATCCGAGATGATGAGCTTGTCCCATGATCCCCTAAGGATGTATATCCTCGGCAAAACACAGATCATTGCGCAAGCGGTAAACTACCGGGCGCCTGGCGGTGTAACGACTGGCGCGTTGGCAAAGTCTGACGTCTGCCGTTGGCACCGCCTACATCCAGCCTCCTAAAGTGTGCTAATTTGAGCCTAGACGATGCCTTGTTTTAAACCTCGGGGACGGATATGCGCCGGCGCGAGTTCATCAAAATCATTGCCGGCCCGGCATTGGCGTGGCCGCTGGCGGCGCGCGCGCAGCAGGGTGAGCGCGTACGGCGCATCGGTGTGCTGACCGCTCGGGCCGCAACCGATCCAGAAGCAGCGGAAGGCGTCGGGGCCTTCGCACAGGGGTTGGCGGAATTGGGTTGGACCATTGGCCGCAATGTGCGGATCGAATATCGCTATGGCGCAGGCGATCCCGAAATGTTTCGCAAATACGCGACGGAATTGATCGCGCTCGCGCCCGACGTCGTACTCGCTTCTGGCACTCCGAGCGTAGCCGCGCTCCAACAAGGCTCCCGTTCTCTCCCGATCGTGTTCACGCTCGTCACCGATCCGGTCGGCGCCGGCTTCGTCGATAGCCTCGCCCAGCCGGGCGGCAACACCACCGGCTTTATGCTGTCCGAATACAGTTTGAATGCAAAATTACTGGAATTGCTCAAGCAGGTCGCACCTGGTGTGAGGCGAGCGGCCGTTCTTCGGGATTCTGTCAATCCTGCCGGAATTGCTCAATTCGGCACCATCCAAACCGTGGCCTCTTCCATCGGAGTGGAGGTGAGCCCGATCAACGTGCGCAACGCCAGCGAGATCGAGCGCGCCATCGCGGCCTTTGCACGCACCGCGAATGGCGGTCTGGTCGTGACGGGGAGCGCGTCAGCCACGACTCATCGCGAGCTGATCATCGCGCTAGCGGCGCGGCACAAGCTGCCTGCGGTCTATTCTGGCCGCTTTAATGTCACTGTCGGCGGCCTGATCTCATATGGGCCTAATCGAATAGACCAGTTCCGACGCGCAGCTGGCTATGTCGACCGCATCCTCAAGGGCGAGAGGCCGGGCGACCTGCCGGTGCAGGCGCCAACCAACTACGAACTGGTCATCAATCTCAAGACGGCGAAGGCGCTGGCCCTGACGATCCCTCAAACTTTGCTGGCGAGCGCCACTGAGGTAATCGAATGAGCCGGGCATGGACTACTGCAGCGGCGGATCGCCGCTGGTGCGCTTCTTGGCGAGATCCATCTCGGTGACGGCGATCAGAATTTCCGCGCGGGTTTTCAGATCGGGCGCTTCCAGCATCGCCTGCTTTTCCGGCGGGCCGTAGGGCGACATCATCGCCAGCGCGTTGACCAGCGCCTCGTTCGGCGCGCTCTCGACGCCTTCCCAGTCTACTTTGAGATTGTTGGCTTTCAGAAAATCCGTCAGCACTTCGAGCAGGGCCTCGCGATCGACCGCTTCTTCGCCTTTGCGTGCGGTGAAGTCGTCGATGTAGGGGAAGTAATCGACCTTGCATTGCCGGTACGCGGTCAGCACGGTCATCTCCTCGATCACCTTGAAGCGCGCGATGCCGGTGAGTTCCAGGATGTAACGGCCATCGCCGGCCTCGGCGAGCTGGGTAATGCGCCCGACGCAGCCGACGCGAAACAGCGCCGGCCTCGCTTCGTCCTGTGAGTGCGATGCGTCCGGCTGAATCATCCCGATCAGCCGATGGCCGTCGCGCAGCGCATCGTCCACCATCGCCAGATAGCGCGGCTCGAAAATGTTGAGCGGCATCTGGCCGCGCGGCAGCAGCAGCGCACCGGGCAGCGGAAACACAGGGATTACCTGGGGAAGGTCGCCGGGCCCGCGATATTCGGCATTGATCGGCATAGGCGGTCCCGGCGCTAATCCACGGAATCTAAATTTGCGCGTATTCTAATCGCAAAACCGGTGTCCACTTTTGCGGAATACGCGCTATGAAAACAAAATCGTCGACAGCCGCTTTCGCCCTTCAACGGTGGCCTCATCGCTCGGGCCCCATGCCTCGAAGAACTGCACCAGTTGCTTTCGCGCCCCGTCCTCGTTCCATTTGCGGTCGCGCTTGACGATTTCGAGCAGCTGCTGGGTCGCTTCAGCGCGCTTGCCGCTGGCGTTGAGCGCAGTGGCAAGATCGAATCGCGCCTGATGATCGAGCGGGTTTGCGGCGACCTTCTGTTCCAGTTCGGTTACCGGGCCGAGCGCCTTGGCCTGTTCGGCGAGATCGATCGATGCCTGCACCGCCTTGACGGCTGCGTCATTGCGCTTGGATTCCGGAACCATGGCAAGGGTCTGCTTGGCCTGCTCGACGGCGGCGGTCGCCACGTAGCATTTCGCCAGCCCCGCAAGCGCGGCGATATTGGTGGCGTCCGCCGCCAGCACCTCGGCATAGATCGACGCCGCGGTGGCCGGATCGCCCTCGGCGAGAACGGCTTCGGCTTCCTTGAGGATTTCCGCGATATTGGGCTCGCCTGCACCCGGCATCCCCGCGGTCAGCTTGTTGATGAAGGCGGTGACCTGGCTTTCCGGAACCGCGCCCATGAAGCCATCGGCGGGCTGGCCGTTGACGAACGCGATCACGGCCGGGATCGACTGGATCCCCATCTGGCCCGGGATCGCCGGATGCTCGTCGATATTCATCTTGACCAGCTTGACCTTGCCGTTTGCGGCACGAACAGCCTTCTCGATGATCGGCGTGAGCTGGCGGCAGGGGCCGCACCACGGCGCCCAGAAGTCGATCAGCACCGGCTGGCGCTTCGATTCCTCGATGACGTCCTTTACGAACGTCTGGGTGGTGGTCTCCTTGATCAAATCGGGCGCCGCCTGCGGCGCCGGTCCGCTGCCCTGCTCTACTATCGTCACGGGAATCCTCGCCTGATGTCTTTCGGATGGTCTAACACTGTTCCAGCCCTAATTGGCCCTTGAAAGCCCAATTTGCAATCGGCGGAACTCCACCCGCCTGCTTTTGGCCTGATTTGCCCTTGGGATCGCCGGTTATGCCGGTTAACCGGGCCGATTGCGGGCCACGTCGACTGTTGCATTCGCGGGCCGCATTTGGCATAGCTCTGCCCGTTGCCGGCAAGCGATCGCCGCCAATCTCTCGGATGCGGGTGTAGCTCAGTGGTAGAGCACGACCTTGCCAAGGTCGGGGTCGAGGGTTCGAGCCCCTTCGCCCGCTCCAGATTTTCAAAATGGCACCGCGATCATGTCCAACAACGCCGCCGCTCCGGCGGCTTTGTTGTTTTTATGCCCATTCGCCGAAAATCAAGAAAGCCTTTGCTGTTCGGAATGAACATGCAATGCTCTGACACCAGAGGTTGCAATGTCGTTTCGTGCCGCAGGGAGGGCATCCCATGAGCCGAAATATCGTTCTGTTGTCCGACGGCACCGGCAATTCCGCGGCGAAGGTCTGGCGCACCAATGTCTGGCGCACCTTCGAGGCGCTCGATCTTTCGGGGAATGACCAGGTCGCGTTCTATGACGACGGCGTCGGCACCTCGTCGTTCAAGCCGTGGGCGATTCTCGGCGGGGCGTTCGGCTTCGGCCTCAAGCGCAACGTGGTCGACATCTACAAATTCGTCTGCCGCAACTACAAGGACGAGAGTGACGATATTTACGGCTTCGGCTTCAGCCGCGGCGCCTTCACGATCCGCGTCGTCATCGGCCTGATTCTCAATCAGGGCCTTGTCTCCGCCGACAATGAAACCGAGCTCGATAAAAAGGCGATCGCCGCCTACCGGAAATATCGTAGTGAGCGCTACCATACTCTGTGGCCCTGGCATCCCGAGGACTGGTATCGGGCAATTCGTAATGCGCTGCTGCCGATCAAGTACGACAAGCGCGACAATCGCCAGGTCAAGCACATCCGCTTCGTCGGGGTCTGGGACACGGTGGCTGCTTATGGTCTGCCAATGGACGAGATGACGCGCGGCGTCAGCCGGTGGATCATGCCGCTTGAACTTCCCACTCACACGCTTGATCGCGAGCGCGTGATGCGCGCCTGTCAGGCGCTCGCGCTCGACGAAGAGCGAACCACGTTTCATCCGGAACTATGGAACGAGCGGGTCGCGCCTCCCGGGGAATTTGATCCGGATAAGGAACGCTCCATCAAGGACGAGCAGATCAGTCAGGTCTGGTTCGCCGGCGTGCATTCCAACGTCGGCGGCGGCTATCCGGACGACACGCTGGCCTATATTCCGTTCGTCTGGATGATTACCGAGGCGCAGCGCTGCGGGTTGAAGTTCAAATCGGATGCCGCCGTGCCACCGGCCCCGCTGGCGGACCCCGATACATTCAAGAACGCGATCTCGAAACGCGACAAGGATGGCCGCCTTTACGATCCGCGTGCGGGACTCGGCGGCTATTACCGCTACGGCCCACGCAAGCTGGTTGAACTCTGCAATTACAAGTATTCGAAAAAGGAAGACGACGAAGTTCTGATCGAGCGTCCGAAGATCCACGAAACCGTCTTCCAGCGGATCGACATTCACGCTCACGCCTATGCGCCGGTCGGCTTGCCGCCCGTCTACGACATCGTCAGGGAAAACGGTGCAATCGTCACGCCCGATCAATATGGCTTCGAGACCGACAGTGACGCGAAGGCCCGTGCGGATACACAGGAGCATATCTGGAACGAAATCTGGAAACGCCGGATCGTGTACTTTGCAACGGTCGCCGCGACGCTGTGGTTGCTGGTGTTTCCACTGATCAGCGGTGCGCAGCGCTCCGACGAGTTCAACAGCCCGATCCGATGGGTCTCGGATATCATTCGGCTCGTCGGCGCGTTCCTGCCCGGCTTCGCCTCGACATGGGTTGATGGCTACGCGCGCGCGCCGCTCACGTTCCTAATGCTTTCGGGCCTCGTGACGCTCTTCACCCTATGGGGGATGCGGATAGCATCGCGCATCTCGGTCGGCATGGGCACGATCTGGCGTGGAATTCCCGGCGAGCCGCCGGGTCTTCCAAACAACTGGATCTACCGGCTCCGCAGCAATCCATACTACATTGCGGTTCATGAAGGATTGAAGCGCAAATGGGCGCCCGCCTTCTTTGCCCTGCTGTTCGCCTATCTCGGGCTCTCCGTCATCAGCCACCTGCTCTACAATATCCAGGACGTTGCGGGTCTCACCTGCATCGAGAGCCGCGATCCGGCGGCAAAAGGTCTCGCCCGAGGTGAAACGTTTGCGCGGCCCATCGAATTCAAAACGTCCGACCTCTGCAAAGCGACGGGTGTTTTTCTCGAAGGCAATGGCGCCAGATATTATGTGAAAGTCGAGGCGCTGCCATCGGCACCCTGGAGCGATGCCGGCATTCCCGTTCCGATCGGCGGCTTCTCCGCCGCGGCCCAGCCGGCCTGGTATCATCGGATCATACTCGGGCTTGGCGTGCCGTTGCGGCGCGAACTGACACAGGACTGGTTCCGGATTGTGCTGCGTTACGGAGGCGTTGGCGGCGAAGAGGTCTTTATCGAACCCGATCCCGAGGATTCCGTGATCGAAACGGTGATCAAGCCGACCCGCAAGGGCGAGCTCTTCATCTTCGTCAACGACGCCGTGATCGGCATTCCCGGGCTTTACGATTTTTTCTATCGAAACAATCAAGGCGCGGCAAAACTAACAGTGATGCGGAAGTAAGCCGGGCGGGGGTCGCTGTTGCGTGAGTGCTGTCAAATTTTTGCAACGCAACGTTGCCTGCCTTCACGGCAGCAGCGCAATTTCACGTTCCGGATCCAGATGTTTCGGCTTCCAGCCGAGATCGCGCCGGGCCTTCGCGCCGCTGAGCCGCTGGTCGAGCGCATAGCCCCTGGCCCATTCGCCGAGCTCGTTCGCTATCGCATCGCCTGAGACGATCTGCGGCATCTCGCGCCGCGTGCCGAATCGCCTTGCGAAGGCGCGCGCGATGCGGCCGACGGCAAGCCCGTCGATCGCCGCGCCGATATAGCTTGATCCCGCGGAAGCATGCTCAAGCGCCAGCGCATAAAGACCTGCGAGGTCTTCGCTGTGCACGAGGGGCCAGCGCACCGCTTCACTCTCCACCACACCGATCGCTTCGCCTTCGACAGCATTACGGACGAAGCGGGAGAATACGCCGCCGCCAGGCGTGTAGACCATCGCCGGATGGATGACGATGCCGTCGATTTCGGGCGCTTCAAGAATTCGCCTGAGGTGTGGCACCATCCACGCGAAGGCGGGCAGAGGACGAAACGGCGTCTGTTCCGTCGCAATATCGTCGCCGGTTGCGCCGAACAGCCAGCAGCCGCCGGTATAGATGAAGCGCGGTTTTGTCGGCTGCGCGGCGAGCGGGGGCAGCAGCACGTCGAGCAGGCGAGCATCGATCGCGCCCATCTCGGGACTGAAATCGCAGGCGGCGTGGATGAGCGCGTCAACGCGCGGAAGCCTTCCGGCCCATGGCTCGGGCGAGGCGATATCGCCGGCGACTGGCGTCGCACCGGATTCGCCGAGTTTCGCCGCGGCGACCTCTGACCGGGCCAGGGCCCAGACATCGTGCCCACGGCGGACGAGCTCGCGCACGATCGGCGAGCCGATCGAGCCAGTCCCGCCGAGGACGAAAACCCGCACTAACCTGCTCCGCGCTTTAAATCGCGCTGCACACGCCTGGATACGACGATAGATGCGGCGCAACGTCATATACCGCAGTGCAACGATACCGAACGCAAAAAATCGTCTCGATCGAAACCGGCCTAAGGAAATTTCTTCTCAATTTGTCCCGATCTGGCAGGCCCGCGCGCTTCTCTCGCGCGGAAGATGTGATAACATTTTCCGGTCTGATCCACCTCACGGCAGACCAAAGTTCGTCTCTCGAAACGTCCAAAATAAATAACACACGCAGCCGCTCGGCTGCATAGGGAGTGACGCGATGAAATCGGCTTTCAATCGATCTATTCTTGCGCTCGCGGCAATCGCACTTGTCGCAGGCGCCAGTCAGGTCAGCGCACAGCAAAAACCACTGAAGAAATACGAGTCCGGCACCAAGGAATTCTGGACCCATCCGCCGGACGACTGGTTCCTCGGCGACGAGACCGAAGCCCAAAAGGGCCTCGCACCCCCATCGGGTCCGCCGACCGGCTCATCGGAAGCCGAACTCGCCGCGATGATGAAGAAGATCAAGCTACCGCCGGGCTTCAAGATCGAAGTCTACGCGTCGAACGTGCTGGCGGCACGCCAGATGGCCTGGGGCGACAAGGGCACGCTGTTCGTAGGTTCCTTCGGCCTCGGCAACGTCTATGCCATCACCGATAGCGGCGGCAAGAAGACGGTCAAGACCGTCATCAAGGGGCTGAGGATGCCCACCGGCCTCGCGTTCCGCGACGGCGCGCTCTATGTGATCGATGTCGACAAGCTGATCAAATACGAGAACGCCGAAGCCAATCTCGACAAGCTCGGCGACGGCAAGGTGGTCTATGACGACATGCCGCCCTACATGGCCCACGGCTGGAAATATCTGGCTGCGGATAAGGATGGCTGGTTCTACATACCGTTTGGACCTCCCTTCAACATCGGGCTGCCGCCGACTGGCAACTCGCAGATCCGCCGCGTCGATCCCAAGACCGGCAACGCCGAACTGGTCGCGCTCGGCGTCCGCAACAGCGTCGGCGGCGACGTCGATCCGCGCAGCGGCAAATACTGGTTCACCGAGAATGCGCGCGACTGGATGAGCGACGATATCCCGAGCGACAAGCTCAACATGATCTCGAAGCCGGGCGAGCATTTCGGCTATCCGTATTGCCATCAGGGCGACCTGCCGGATCCGAAGTTCGCGATGGGTCACAAGTGTTCGGAATTCACGCCGCCGGTGCTCAAGCTCGGCGCGCACGTGGCTCCGCTCGGCATGAAGTTCTATACCGGCGACCAGTTCCCCGCCGAGTACAAGAACTCGATCCTGATCGCCGAGCACGGTTCGTGGAACCGGCATAAATACCAGGGCGCGCGAATCATGCGTGTGACCGTCGGTCCGGACGGCAAGAACGCCAAGCAGGATGTGTTCGCATCCGGCTGGCTCGAAGGCGACCAGGGCTATCTCGGCCGGCCGGCCGATATCATTCTGGCCAAGGACGGCTCGATTCTCGTCGCCGACGACTGGGCCGGCGCGATCTATCGCATCAGCTACAGCAAGAAGTAAGATTTGAAAAATCAGAGGCTGCGGTTGCTCGGGAACGAGTGCCGCAGCCTCGTTTTTTTAAGCGGGAACGGGAATGTCGATCATGCGATGTCGGCTCATACTGCGTGCGTTGTGCGGCCTTGCGTTGGGATTATCGGCGCTGGCGAACGTTCCGGCCCGTGCTGCTGATATCGCCGCCGGCAAGGAAAAGGCCGAGCTGTGCACCGGCTGTCACGGCGAAGGCGGCATTTCGCAAACCGAGAACATTCCCTCGCTCGCAGGCCAGCCCGATCAGTTCGTTCAGTGGCAGCTGGTGTTCTTCCGTGCCGGCACGCGCAAGAACGAGCAGATGCAGCCGATCGTCGAGCAAATCAACAATGACGATATTCGAAACCTTGGCGCCTATTTTGCGTCGCTCGCGCCACCCAAGGCTTCGAAGCCCGACGACAATCCCGATCTGTCCGCGAAGGGTGCACAGGCGGCCGCGGGACGGCGCTGCGCGTCATGCCACACCGACACATTCGCGGGAACGAAAGCCGTTGCGCGCATCGCCGGCCAGCGCGAGGAATATCTGCTCAAGGCGCTGCATGACTACAAATCAGGCGTGCGATCCGGCGGCGGCATGGCGGCGATGGCGGATGTCGCCTATCCGCTGAGCGAAGAGGAAATCACCGCGCTCGCGCATTATCTCGCGCATTTGTAAGCGTGAGCGGGATTATCCCCGCTGCTTCTCATACGCCTTCAGATGCGTGTAGGCGGTGCGCAGTCGCGGCACCGGTACCTTGCCGGCATCGCCGCGCGCGATCAGGTCGCCGATGACGTGATCGGCCTCCACCGGTGCGCCCGCCTTGATGTCGCGGAACATCGACGCGGTCAGCTGCGAGCCCTCCGCGGTCAGCATGCCAAGGGTGCGCTCCAGGAACGGCGCGCGGGGCGCGTAGCCCTCGGCAGTCGCGACCGCCTTGCATTCGTCGAGCATGCCGAGGATGAAATCCTTGCCGCCGGGTGACGCCAGGATATTGCCGACCGATGTGCGCATCAGACAGGTCGAGGCTGCCAATGAGGCGAGGAACACCCATTTCTCCCACATCTCCTGAATGATGTGTTCGCTGGCCACCGAGCCGAATTTGCCGCTGGCCATCACTTCCGCGATGGCGCGGACCCGGTCCGACATCGTGCCGTCGCGTTCCCCGAAACTGAGCGACTGCATAGGAGTGAGATGAACGACCTCGCGATGCTCGTTGAGCGTCACGGCGATCGCGCAGAGGCCGCCAAGCACGCGCTCGGGTCCGAACTTCCTGTCGAGCACATCGAGATGCAGCATGCCGTTGAGCAGCGGGATAATCGCCGTCTGCGGCCCGACCGCCGGCGCAAACGACTTGATCGCGTCGTCGAGGTCGAATGCCTTGCAGCTCAACAGGATGGCGTCGAATTTTTCATTGAGTCTGTCCGCCTGCACCGTCGGCGGGTTCTTCAGCGTGACGTCGCCATTGGGACTTTTGATCACAAGGCCTGCGGCGGCGAGCTCCGTTGCGCGCTTGGGGCGAACGAGAAAGGTTATATCGCGACCGGCCTGAAGCATTCTGCCGCCAAAATATCCGCCGATGGCGCCGGCGCCGACCACGAGAACGCGCATCCAAAGCTCCGTTTTGTTCTGGGTGTTTTTTGCAGGCGAATAGGGAGTGGCGAGTAGCGAATAGGGAATTTCCATTCGCTACTCGCTATTCGCTATTCGCATCTCTACCACTTTTCCCCGAACGGGCGAATCTCCAATTCAAAGGTCCAGGCGCTGCGCGGCTGCTGGTAAAGCTGCCAGTACGAGGCGGCAACCGATGCCGGCGGCATCAGCAAATCAGGATTATCAAGCGCTTCCTTGCCCCAGAGCTGTTCGCGGCGCTGGCGCACCCATGCGGTATCGACGCCGGAATCGATGATCAGATGCGCGACGTGGATGTTCTTCGGCCCAAGTTCGCGCGCCATCGATTGCGCCACCGCGCGCAGGCCGAATTTCGCACTGGCGAACGCCGCAAAGCCGCTGCCGCCGCGCAAAGAGGCGGTGGCGCCGGTGAAGAAGATGTTGCCTTTGCCGCGTGGCACCATCAGCCGCGCCGATTCGCGCCCGGCGAGGAAGCCCGCCCAGCAGGCCATTTCCCACACCTTTCGAAACACGCGGTCGGTGGTCTCGAGAATAGGGAAGTTGACGTTGGCGCCGACATTGAAGATGCAGACCTCCAGCGGCGCGTGCTTGTCCGCGTCGTTCAGGAAGGCCGCAACCTCGTCCTCCTTTCGCGCATCGAGCGCGCGCGCGACGATCGATCCGCCGGATGCCTCGATCTCCTTGACCAGCGGCTCGAGCTTGGCGCCGTCGCGCCGCCCCGCGAATACGGTGAACCCTTCGGCGGCGAATTTTTTCGCGATCTCGGCACCGATGTAGTCGCCGGCGCCGATCACCGCGACCGTTGCGTTTCGCTTTTCCAATGTAAGTCTCCAGAAATTCGAGGTCGCGTGCGCAAAGCGTTTTACTTGCCCGAGACCAGCTCCTCGACCTCGCGCAGCTGCTCCTTGCCGAAAAACATTTCCTTGCCGACAAAGAAGGTCGGTGAGCCGAACGCGCCGCGCTCGACTGCCGCTTGCGTGTTCTCGATCAGCTTCGCCTTGACCTCGGGCTCCTGCGCGCGCGCAAACAGCTTTGCGGCATCGAGGCCGGATGCGGTGAAGGCTTTCATCGCCACTTCGGGATCGTCCATTTTCTTCGGCTCGCGCCACATGTGATGGAATGCAGCGTCGACGTATTTCTCGAACACGCCCTCGAGCTGAGCGGCGACCGCGGCGCGCATCAAATTCAGGGTGTTGACCGGAAAGAACGGATTCCAGCTGTAGGGCTTGACCTGAAAGCGCTTGATAAAGCGCTCGGTCTCGATCGCGTGAAATTCGCGCTTGTTCCTGACGCCGGCAAGCGTCTCGGCAGGCGATTTGTTATTGGTAGCCTTGAAGATGCCGCCGAGCAGAATCGGGACATATTCGAATTTCACGCCGGTGCGTTTTTCGATCGCCGGGATCGCCTCATGACTGAGGAACGCATTGGGGCTGCCGACATCGAACATGAATTGCGGGGCGGCTGGACTCACGGCGTTCTCCCTGACGTGCGATTTGTTTCTTATATGATCCCTATCATTCCAAGCCTAGCGGTTCGCGTCAGCGGGATCAACCGGCGCGCGCCGGCGGTTCGCGATCAAATGCCCGTTCTGCGAGCTTTGCGGCGTGGCTGCGCACATCCGCGGGCCATTCGGCGATCAAATTTTCGAAACGGGCCGCCTCGCCGGCGAACAATGCGCGGATCGCGTCTTCGTAATTAGTCTTGTTGCCGGCCATGGCGGACATGAAACGATAGGCTGCTTCCTGCCCCTCGCGAACGCGATCCCTGTCCTCACCGGTCCGCCTCGCCTCGTCGACCAGCTTGCGCAAGGCGACGGAAGCGCCGCCCGATTGCTGCGCCAGCCATTCCCAGTGCCGCGGCAGCAGCGTGACTTCGCGCGCGACCACGCCCAGTTTCGGGCGGCCCGGACCGCGTGGCGCGGGCAGGGCAGCGTCTTCCATCGCGACGGGCGCGCCGGCGACCTCCGGCAGTCGCGCCAGGACGTCGCCGATGGAGCCGCGAAAATCGATGTCGACCGGGCCGCTGGTTTTGCCATCGAAAACAAGAATCGACGCCTCCTTGCGCCGATCGAGGGCTGCCTTTGCCGCGCTGGCAACGTCGCGGAGGTCGCCGGACGCGATGCAGCGGTCGCCTTCGAAGGCGATGTAAGTGACGGCGGGCCCCGGATTCATGAACCTCTCCTCAATTCACAACCTATTATTATCCGGGTAAATTAAAATTGTCAATAACACCCGGGTAAATATGCCCCATCGAAGGTCATCTCGACTTTCCCAGTCCCGGCTGGCACCACCTAGCGCCGCGCAAAACCACCATGCCTCGGGAGAACCGCCATGCTCACCGTCCATCATTTGAACAATTCCCGCTCCCAGCGCGTGCTGTGGCTCCTGGAAGAACTTGGCGTCCCTTACGAGATCGTGCGCTATCAGCGTCAGCCCGACATGCGCGCGCCGGCCGAGCTGCGCGCAATTCACTCGCTTGGAAAATCGCCGGTCATCACCGACAACGGCAACACCATCGCGGAATCGGGCGCGATCGCCGAATACATCATCGACACCTATGGCGAGGGGCGTCTGATCCCGCCACCGAGGACGCCGGAGCGGCTGCGCTATACCTATTGGCTGCATTACGCCGAAGGCTCCGCGATGCCGCCGCTGCTCCTGAAGCTGCTGTTCACGCTGATGCCGAAGCGCGCGCCGGCGCTGTTGCGTCCGCTGGTGCGCAAGGTCTCCAACCAGGCGCTGACCACGCTGGTCAATCCGCAGCTCAAGCAGCACATGGCGTTCTGGGAAGGCGAACTGGGAAAAAGCGAATGGTTCGCCGGCAATGAATTCACCGCCGCCGACATCCAGATGAGCTTTCCGCTGGAAGCCGCGGCTGCGCGCGGCGGACTCGAACAGGGCCACCCCAGGGCGATGGCGTTTCTCGAACGCATTCACGCCCGCCCGGCTTACAAGCGCGCGCTTGAGAAGGGCGGACCATATTCGGTGGGGCGGTAGAGATTCTTCATCGCTCCCATCGGGAGAGGAAGTTTCAATGCTGCGTCGCTGCGATCGCTTCCTTGACCAGACGTCCGAGGCCGCGGATATCGCCGGTGGGATCGACGGAATCGCCGAGACGGACGACCACGAGGTGTTGCGTCGGCATGATCACGATGCGCTGGCCAAGATCGCCGGATGCAAAGAACGCGTCGCGTGGAATCCCGAGCCTGACGCGGCCCTTGGCGTTCTCATGCTCGCTGCGGTTGGTCCAGAAACCCGCGGCGTAATCCGTATCGAGCGTCGCGGCGGCGCAGAAGTCCACCCAGTCCTCGTGCAGGATGCGTTTTCCGCCGACCACGCCGTCATTGAGGTAAAGCAGGCCGAACCGCGCCCAATCCCTCGCGCTGGCCAGCATGTAGGTCGATCCCTGCAGCGTGCCGACGCCATCGAATTCCAGCGTCACGTTGCGCATCCCTAGCGGATTGAACAATTCGCGCCACGCGAATGCCAGCGTCTGCTCGGGCCCACCGACGGCGTCGCGGACGATCCGCGCAAGCAGTTGCGTGGTCGGGCTGGAGTAATGCCATCGGGTTCCCGGCGGCGCGATCAGTTCCGCTTTCACGGCAAAACCGGCCATGTCGTTATGCAAGAACATCCGGCTCGATGGATCGAAGCCGG
Source organism: Bradyrhizobium sp. (assembly GCA_041495185.1). Classification (GTDB taxonomy): domain Bacteria; phylum Pseudomonadota; class Alphaproteobacteria; order Rhizobiales; family Xanthobacteraceae; genus Bradyrhizobium. The sequence goes on along the minus strand of JBGQCE010000004.1, from coordinate 6,609 downwards.
AATTGGTTTCATCCAGCGCAAGGCCCGATGTCATGCGCATCAGATGCTCGACCTCTATCTCGCGGCGCGGATCGGTAGCCGCGCGCCATTCCGGGATCGGCGCCGGCATGGACGGTGTGACGAGGCCTTGCTGGGTCAGAATGCCGATCAGTGCATTGACCACGGATTTGGTCATGGAGAACCCGAGCAGCGGCGTATCGACGCCGATACCGTCGGCGTAGCGCTCGGCAATCACGCGGCCGTCATGCACCACGACCACCGCTTTGGTTCGCCGAAACGGTGGCTCGGCCGGCTCCTCGAAAGCGTGATCGAGCGCGGCCTTTAATGCGGGGTCGGTGGGCTCGACGACGGCGAGCCCTGCGATTTCCGGGAGTAGCGGCGGCGTCTTCGGCACCTTCAGCGCCTCGACATCGTTCCTCAGCAGATAGGGTTCCTTCGATCCAATCTGTTCAATGCAGCCCAGCCCTTCATGAAACGCCGCGCGGGTGCGGAACAATCCCAGCGTCGATGCATCGACGGTCTTTGCGGTTTGATCGAGATGAAGCCTGAGAAGGTAGCGGAGCCGGCGGATGCCGGCACGATCCGAGGTCTCTGCGAACACGGATTGTGGATCTAAGCCGGAGACGAAGGTTTTGACGCAAATATTATGGGCGACGAAGCCGGTGGCGACGCGAATGGCGCGATCGGGGCGAAAATAGGCGCCTGACGCCCCCACTGCAGCGATGACAAAAACGACAGCGATCCATTTCCGCCAAGCCACAAACCGCTCCCCGCGCCCGGATGAAAACGCCAACGCAACGTTTTTTAGCCCGACTTCTTCACTTCGCCAACCGAAGGCAGCGCCCTCACGGTGACGCCAGGCGGCGGCGCGTCATCGTCGGGCACGAAGAAATCCGACATTAAAGGCACGGAAGGATCGACGCGGTAGTGCTCGAAATCGCGCACGCCGCTTTCATAAAGCACCTTGTCGTCGATGCAGAACTGCCCGGTGAACGCGCGTGACGGCTTTGTGAAGATGACATAGGCCGCATCGCCCATGATCTCAGGCGTGCGGCTGGCGCGCATCATGGCGTCGCCGCCGAGCAGATTGCCGACCGCGGCGGTGGCAATCGTGGTGCGCGGCCACAGCGCGTTGACCGCGACGCCGGCGGCTTTCAATTCGGCCGACAGGCCGAGCACGCACATGCTCATGCCGAATTTCGCCATGGTGTAGGCGGTGGAGTGCTCGAACCATTTCGCCTTCATGTCGAGCGGCGGCGACAGCATCAGGATGTGCGGGTTATCCGCCTTCTTCAGATGCGGGATGCAGTATTTCGACACCATGAAGGTGCCGCGGGTGTTGATACCCATCATCAGGTCGAACCGCTTCATGTCGGTCATCTGCGAATTGGTCAGGCTGATGGCGCTGGCGTTGTTGACGCAGATGTCGATGCCGCCGAATTCGGCGACGGTTTTGTCAACTGCCGCCATCACCTGGGCCTCCTCGCGGATGTCGCAGAGGATCGGCAGCGCGTTGCCGCCGGCGGCGCGGACTTCGTCGGCGGCGGTATAGATGGTGCCCTTGAGCTTCGGGTGCGGCTCCGCCGTTTTTGCGGCGAGTGCGACATTGGCGCCGTCACGCGCGGCGCGCAACGCGATCGCAAGCCCGATGCCGCGGCTGCCGCCGGATACAAACAGCGTCTTGCCCTTGAGTGACGTCATGTTTCCTCCTCGCGGTTTTCCTGCCGATTATGCTCAGGGTTCTATTGTCCCGCCGCATCCGCGCCACGGGTACGCGGATCGGGGGCGCCGAGCAATCCATTGTTCGTCACAGCGATCGAATTGGCCGAGGTCTGCCCCATCGGTTCGATCACACGATGGCCTTTGGCCCGGAGCGCGGCCAGCGTGTCATCGGCGAAACCGCGCTCGATCCGCACTTCATCCGGCAGCCATTGGTGGTGCAGGCGGGGAGCCGCCACCGCGGCTGCGATATCCATGCGATAGTCCAGTACGTTGACGATCACCTGCAGCACCGTGGAGATGATGCGGCTGCCGCCGGGCGAACCCGTGACCAGCACCGGCTTTCCGTCTTTCAAAACGATGGTCGGCGACATCGACGATAACGGCCGTTTGCCGGGGCCCGGCAGGTTGGCCTCGAACCCGACCAGGCCAAAGGCGTTGGATGCGCCGGGGGCTGCGGTGAAATCGTCGAGTTCGTTGTTGAGCAGCACACCGGTGCCCTCGGCGACGAGGCCGACGCCATAAGGGAAATTCAGGGTGTAGGTGTTGCTGACCGCATTGCCGCGGCTGTCGACCACGGAATAATGCGTGGTGTTGCTGCCCTCGCGCGGTGGCGGCGCCGGCGTGCCAACGTCGATCGATGGCGTCGCATGGTCGGGATCGATGCTCGCGCGCTGTTTTGCCCCGTAATCCTTGGCGGTCAGCGTTGCAATCGGCGCTTTGACGAAGGAGGGATCGCCGAGATAGCGCGCGCGGTCGGCATAGGCGCGCTTCATCGCTTCGATCATGATATGCAGCGAAGGCGCGGCGCCCTGCTTCATCTCAGGCATCGGAAAACCTTCGAGGATATTCAGCGCCTCCAATAGCACGACGCCGCCGGACGAGGGCTGCGGCATCGAGACGATGTCATATCCGCGATATGTGCCTCGCACCGGCGCGCGGATGACAGCCTGATAGGATTTGAGATCGTCCAGCGACATGATGCCGCCGGCGTCGACAATAGCCTTCACCAGCTTTTCCGCGACCGGTCCTTGGTAAAACCCGCGCGGACCCTGTTCGGCAATCGCCGAAAGCGTCGCCGCCAGGTCGGTCTGAACAAGCCTGTCGCCATCGCGCAATGTCTTGCCGTCGGCGCCGGAAAATATTCTTGTTGCCGACGGCCAGCGCGCCAGCCTGCGCTGCCCGCCCGGCATGGTGTCGGCAAGGTCGCCGGCGACGACAAAGCCGCCGCGCGCCAGATCGATGGCCGGCTTCAATATTTGCGCGAGAGTGAAATTACCGGAGCCGTATTTCTCCAGCGCCAACGCCAGTCCCGCGACAGTGCCGGGCACGCCGATCCCGAGCGCGGAATCGCGCGACTTCGCGATATCGGGCTTTCCGTCCGCGCCGAGGAAAATGTCAGGCGTCATCGCGGCCGGCGCGGTTTCGCGATAGTCGATCGTGATATCCTCCTGACGATCGCTCGAATGGATCACCATGAAACCGCCGCCGCCGATATTTCCGGCGCGTGGATAGGTCACGGCCATCGCAAAACCGGTAGCCACCGCCGCATCGACCGCGTTGCCGCCTAGCCTCAGGATATCGGCGCCGATTTGTGCTCCAATTTTTTCCTGTGCGACGACCATGCCGTGTTCGGCGGCCACGGCATGGAGAGCGTAGGTGGGCGGGGGCGCATAAAAGCCGCGGCCCTGCTCCTGCGCGGCTGCGGGGAGGCAGCACGCGACAGCCAGCACGAATGCCGCAAATATCCTGCGTTGCCCGGATCTAAGCCAGATCATCAAAATTCCGCCGCGGGGCTGGAGAAAATACGGCAAGTGTCGTTGTAGCCGTGAATGCTATATGGGTTCCGATGCTGTGGGCAAAACGCCTCCTCGTGATGATCAAGGATATTTTCGAGCATGGCGGTGATCGCTTCGGACGCACGCATTGCTGATATGCAGCAGAATTATCCCCCACGTGCCGCCGTCATCAGCTGGATTTTCTTCGCTTGGGCGGCGGAGCCTTTTTTCACGCTGATCACCACTTTCGTGTTCGCGCCTTATTTCGCCACCCATGTGGCCTCGGATCCCGCGAGCGGACAGGCGCTGTGGGGCTTTGCGACCGCGGCTGCGGGCTTGATGATCGCATTGATGTCGCCAGTGCTGGGCGCGATTGCGGACGCCAGCGGCCGCCGCAAGCCGTGGATCGCGGCGTTTGGCGCGCTGCTGGTGATCGGCTCCTGCCTGATGTGGTTCGGAAGACCTGGCGACGTCAGCGTGATTCCCCCGCTGTTGCTTGCCTACGGGATCGCAACCCTCGGCGTCGAATTCGCCACCGTCTTTAATAATTCGATGATGCCGACGCTGGTGCCGCCGGACCAGATCGGCCGATTGTCCGGCACCGGCTGGGCCACCGGCTATGTCGGCGGCATCCTCAGTCTCATCCTGGTGCTCGGTTTTCTCGCCGCCAGTCCGGAAACGGGCCGCACGCTGTTCGGATTTGTGCCGCTGTTCGGTCTCGATCCCGTCACCCATCAGGGCGATCGCATCACAGGTCCTTTGACCGGGATCTGGTTCATCATCTTCGTGCTGCCGATGTTCCTGCTGACGCCGGATTATCCCGCCAAGCGGCGGATAAGCGAAGCGCTGCATGAGGGATTGACCGAACTGAAACAAACGCTTCTCGAATTGCCGAAGCGGAAATCGATGGCGGCGTTTCTGCTCGCCAACATGATCTATACCGATGGCCTGGTGTCGCTGTTCGCGTTCGGCGGCATCTATGCCGCCGGCACCTTCGGCTGGAACACGATTCAAATCGGCACCTTCGGTATCCTGCTGGCGATTGCCGGCACTTTTGGCGCGTGGCTCGGCGGCAAGCTCGACGATTCCTTGGGGTCGAAACGGGTGATCGCCGGCAGCATGCTGATCCTGCTGTTCTCGATCGTCGCGATTTTGCTCGTGGACAAGGATTCGATTCTGTTCGTCAAGGTCGCAGCCCCGGCGCCGGGCGGCGCGCTGTTTTCCGGCGCCGCGGAACGCGCCTATCTTTTGCTCGGATGTCTGATCGGCGCGGCCGGCGGCCCGCTGCAGGCGGCGTCGCGGACGCTGCTGATCCGCATGGCGCCGAAAGACCGCATCGCGCAATATTTCGGGCTGTTCGCGCTGACCGGGAAGGTCACGTCGTTTATCGGGCCCTTGCTGATTGGCGTCATCACCGCGGTGACGGAAAGCCAGAAGGCGGGGATGGCCGTGCTGGTGCTGTTCTTCGTGGCGGGGCTTGGGTTGCTGACGCGGGTGCGGGACTAGCCACAGTCATTCCAGGTTCGCGCTTAAGCGCGCCCCCGGCAATGACGACCTGGTCAATGCCGGAAATGCCTGACGCCGGTGAACACCATGGCGATGCCGGCGTCGTCGGCGGCCTTGATGACTTCATCGTCGCGTATCGATCCGCCCGGCTGAATGACGGCGGTGGCGCCGGCTTCGATGCAAGCCAGCATGCCGTCGGCGAACGGAAAGAAGGCGTCGGAGGCAACCACCGACCCCCTGGTCATCGGATAGGGCAGCCTGGCTTCGTCGGCGGCATCTTGCGCCTTGCGTGCGGCGATGCGCGCGGAATCCACCCGGCTCATCTGTCCGGCGCCGATGCCGACGGTGGCGAGATCCTTGGCGTAGATGATGGTGTTGGATTTGACGTGCTTGGCGACGCGGAAGGCGAATTTGAGATCGCGCAGCTCGGCGTCGGTAGGCGCGCGCTTGGTTACGGTCTTGAGCGTGATGTCATCGACCACGGCGTTGTCGCGGCTCTGCACCAGCAAGCCGCCGGCGACGGTTTTTGCAGTCAGCCCCACCGCGCGCGGATCGGGCAGGCTGCCTGCGAGCAGCAGGCGCAAATTTTTTCTCTTCGCGACGATTGCGATGGCCTCTTCGGTCGCATCGGGCGCAATGATGACTTCGGTCAAAATTTCAGTGATGACGCGCGCGGTATCGGCATCGAGTGTGCGATTGACAGCGATGATACCGCCGTATGGCGATTGCGTATCGCAAGCGAATGCCTTGCGGTAAGCGCTGACGAGATCGGCGCCTTCGGCGACGCCGCAAGGATTGGCGTGCTTGACGATGACGCAGGCGGCGGTGCGCGCCGGATCGAACTCGCCGATGCATTCATAGGCCGCGTCGGTGTCGTTGATGTTGTTGTAGGAAAGTTCCTTGCCCTGGAGCTGCCGCGCGGTGGCGACGCCCGGGCGTTTGTCGGGGGTGCGATAGAACGCAGCCGTCTGGTGCGGGTTTTCGCCATAGCGCAGCGCCTGGATCAGCCGCCCGCCGAAGGCGCGGAAATCCGGCGCCTCGGTCTTGAGCTGACCCGCGAACCAGTTCGAGATCGCCGCGTCATAGGCGGCGGTGCGGGCATAGGCCTTGGCGGCAAGACGGCGGCGCAGCGTCAGCGTTGTCGCGCCCTTGTGAGCGGCGAGTTCGTCGAGCACGGCCTGATAATCCTGCGCTTCGACGACGACGGCGACGTCATCATGATTCTTCGCAGCAGCCCGGATCATCGCGGGGCCGCCGATGTCGATATTCTCGATGCATTCCTCGAAGCCGGCGCCTTTATCGACGGTCGCCTCGAACGGATAAAGATTGACCACCAGCAAATCGATCGGTGCGATGCCGTGGCTCTTCATCGCCTGGGCATGTTCGGCATTGTTTCTGATAGCGAGCAGCCCGCCATGCACCTTGGGATGCAGGGTCTTGACCCTTCCGTCCATCATTTCGGGAAAACCCGTGAGCTCCGAAACATCCCTGACCTTCAACCCGGCACCCGCAATCGCTTTCGCAGTGCCGCCGGTGGAGACGAGTTCGACGCCGTGGCCGGCCAGGGCGCGGGCGAATTCGATCAGTCCGGATTTATCGGAAACGG
>JBGQCE010000003.1:0-23823 GCA_041495185.1 Bradyrhizobium sp. | reverse complement strand
TTGGAGGCTTGATGTGATTCAAGCTTTTGATGGATAGATTCGTTTTGACGGACGCCCAATGGGCGAAGATAGAACCTCATTGTTTGGGCAAACCCGGCGATCCTGGCCGTAATGGTAACGACAACCGGCTGTTCGTTGAAGCTGTGTTGTGGATCGCACGGACAGGAAGCCCCTGGCGCGACCTTCCGAAGCAGTTCGGCAAGTGGAACAGTGTGTTCGTGCGTTACCGCGATTGGGCCAAAGCCGGTGTTTTCAAGCGTCTTTTCGAAGCCGCTTCAGATGAGCCGGACATGGAATATGCCATGGTCGACGCCACGATCGTCAAAGTCCACCGTCACGGACAGGGCGCAAAAGGGGGACGCAAAATCAGGCGATAGGCAAGTCCAAGGGCGGTATGACGACCAAAATCCTGGCCTTGACCGATGCACTCGGCAATCTGGTCCACTTTGTCTTGTTGCCAGGACAGCGCTTTGACACTGTTGGCGTCGAGCCTCTCATCGAGGGGATAGATTTCGGTGCGCTGCTCGGGGACAAAGCGTTCGACAGTAACACTATCGTCGCAGCCCTCAACAAACGCGGTGCCAAGATTGTCATCTCTCAACATCCGCGCCGTGCCCAGCCCCTCAAAATCGATGAGGAGATGTATAAATGGCGGCACCTGATCGAGAATTTCTTCTGCAAACTGAAGGAATTCAAACGCATCGCAATGCGCTGCGACAAAACCGATCAGAGCTTCACTGCAATGATCTATCTTGCCGCCGCCGTCATCAACTCCAGATGATTCTCAACAGACCCTAGAGCATTTTCGAGCGAAGAACCGAAAAGGCCTTTGAGCTACTTCGGCAATACCGCGTGGAACACCGATTTCGCAGCCAACAGCATGTCTTCGGCGACCGTCGTGTGCTCTCGCGCCGGCGGCTCCACCACCTCGGCACGCAGATCCAGCGGCCGCGAGGACGGCAAGGACGGCAAGGACGGAATGTCGGCGGGCGGCGTCGGGCGGCGCGGATCGTACGCCTCGCTTGCGGGCGTGGAGACCATGATCGGCGGCGGAAGCGGCCGAACCTGCGACTCGGCCACCGGTGGCGTCGACGTGACACGGGGCGCATCGGGGACGCGAGCCGCATCCGGCACGCGGGCTAAATCCTGCGCCCGCGGCGAGCCGTCGCCCGCGCCACGCAGGCGCTCAATTGCCGCGCGCGCCAGATCGTTGGCGTCGCGATGCTCTTCCGCAGGCGTTGCGGTCTCAGCCGGCGCGGCCGTATTCGGCGCGGCGACGACCGGTGCGACTGCCGGCACCGAAGACTGGACCGGCGCAGGGAAGGTCCTTGCGACAATCCTTTCACGCATCACGGGCTGGTGACGGCGGGCGTCCACCGGAATGCTCGCGGTCTCCGCCGGCTTGTCGGCGGCTTTCTCCGCTGATTTTTCGACCGCCGCAGGCTTTTCGGAGGCCGTTTTCTCGAGCATGGCCCTTTCGGAGATCCCCTTTGCCTTGACGCCGGGCTCGGGGATGTTGGCGACATCGGCGGACGGCTCGGACGCCGTCGCATCGTTCTTGAGAGCGGCCTTTTTCGGCTCGGCCGGGGAAACCGCGGCGGCCACCGGCGCGTCCGCGGCGGGCTTGGTGACGATGTAATGATTAACGATGTAGGCCCCGATGATGGTCGCAACCACCGACGGCAGGATATCCAACGCAATTTTCGAGACGTATTTCAGCATGCCGGCCACTCCCCGCACCGGTTTGATGCGGGAACTTTGAGGCGCATTAAGGGATCAACTGCGACAGATCGGTGGCAATCGGTCAAATGCCGCGATTATGGTTTCAATTCGACTTCCAGGAACACGATTTCGGCTCCGGTCTCGTTGAGCACGTCGTGCTCGACCCCCGCTTTCCGGAAGTAGGATTTACCGACGGAAAGCTGCGCCTTGGAGCGCTCCCCGTTGGGCGCCACGATGGTCATTTCGCCCGAGGTCACGGGCACGATGACGTAATCCATCTCATGGATGTGATGACCGGTGGCGCTGCCCGGCGCGAGCCGCCACTCGGTGACGCGGACCTCCGCTGTATCGACCTGAACGTCCGATTTGGCGCTGATCATTTCGCTATTTCCTCAGGGAACGAACACCATGAATACGAATACGACAAATACCACCACGTGAACCAGCCCGAACAGGATGTTGGTGCGGCCGGTGCCGAAGGTAAGCATGCTCAGGACAAAGGTCAGAACCAGCAACACCATCTCTTGCGCATTGAGCCCAAGCACCAGTTGCTTGTCGAGCGCGAAAGCCGCGACCGCCACGGCCGGGATCGTCAGCCCGATGGTCGCAAGCGACGAGCCGAGCGCCAGATTGACGCTTTTCTGCAGATCGTTTTTGCGCGCGGCGGCGATGGCGGCGACGCTCTCCGGCAAGAGGATCAGCAGCGCCACCAGGACGCCCGCGAAAGCCGGCGGCGCGCCGATCCGCGCGGTCGTAAAATCGACCACGAGCGAGAATTTTTTCGCCAGAAGCACCACCGCCAGCAGCGAAATCGCCAGCAGGATGATGCTTAAACCCAACATTCGGTTCGAAGTGAGCGCCCCGTCATTCGCGAAGCCTGCGGATTCGCGGATGAAATAATCTCGATGCCGGACGGTCTGGGTATAGAGAAACACGCCATAGAGAATGACGGTGATGACGCTGATGAAGGCAAGCTGGGCCGCCGAGTAGATCGGCCCCGGCGTGGTCAGCGAATAATTGGGCATGATCAGCGTGATGGTCGCCAGCACGATCAGGACGCTGAGATAGAGGCTCGATCCGGTGACCTGAACATCCTGCTCGCGGTAGCGCAGGCCGCCGGCCAGGATGCAGATCCCGACCAGACCGTTGCAGACGATCATCACCACGGCGAACACGGTGTCGCGCGCCAAAGTGGGCACGGGCTTGTCGCCAAGCATGATGGTCGCGATCAGCGCGACTTCGATCACCGTGACCGAAAGCGTCAACAGCAGCGTGCCGTAGGGCTCGCCGATCCGCTCGGCGATCACCTCGGCATGGTGGACTGCCGCAAACACGGTGCCGAACAGGATGACCAGCAGCACCGCGGCGAATACCAGCCCGGCGGCCGATGGCGTGAAGGTGATGCCGAGGGCGGTGGCGCCTGCGAAAAACAGGACGGACAGCGCCGGGAAAATCCACGCCGATCGCGGCATCGGGCCGTGCGCGCTCATACTGCCATCCTCAAAAACTTCCGAAACCGCGATGCATTAGACCATAGCATTCATCCGCCTCTTGCGGCGCCGATGAATTGTCGCGCCGTTGCCGTCGCGCCGTAACTGTCGAGATCGTTGTGACCGCCTTCGGAGAACCGGACGAACTGCTTCGGTTCATGCCCGAGCGCGAACAGGCGCTCGCCAAAGGCAATCGGTATCGTGGCGTCGCGGGCGCCGTGCATGAACAGGAGCGGAGCTTTCACCCGCGCGATGCGCTCGTCGGAGCGAAAGGGATCGCGCATGACGAGACGTATCGGGAAGATCGGAAACACCGACGCAGCAACGTCAACAATCGATGTGTAGGGCGATTCCAGGATCAGCTTGCCGACCGGCTGTTCCGCAGCCAGCGCCACCGCCACGCCGCTGCCGAGCGAAAAGCCCCAGACCACAATGCGGTCCGCGCTGTATCGCGCCGTCGTAAAGGCATAGGCGGCCGCCGCATCCGCGAGCAGCCCGCGCTCGCTTGGCTTTCCGCTCGAGCCGGCATAGCCGCGATAGGACAGCGCGACGACCCCGGTCCCGTCAGCGATGATGTCGCGAAAGCGGCCGAAGAACCCGGCCAGAAAATCGCCGTTGCCGGGAAAATAAATCACGACCGCATGGCCCGGTTTTGCAGGGACGTGCCAGACGATGATCTTCTCTCCGTCCGCCGTGGTCAGGAAATGTTCTTCAGCTTCCGGAAAGCCGGCGGCTGCGGGGGGCGTGCGAACCGTTTGCGGAATCGGAAAGATGAACGCCCGTTGCGCGAAAAACAGGGCAGCAAGACCGCCGAGATAGCCGAGCGCTGCGAGAATGACGAGCCATTTCAGGACGGTCATTGCTCTGCAACCGTCGCTAGCGGAGGCTTGGCAGCACGGCTTCGCGCACGACGCGGATCGGTGGCAGCCATTGCTCGGCCTCGCTGTAGTTTCCCGCCGTGACGACGATGACAAGATCAAGGTCGGGCATCACATAGAGCCGCTGGCCGCCATTGCCAGCGCCGCCAACCCAACGCTCGAGCCGTACCGTTCCGCCGGCGAGAAATTCCATGTCGCCGAGATACCACTGATAGCCGTAACGCTGAAGTTCATTGACGCTGACGCGCGGCACGAAGCATTCGGCAAGCCACTCCGCCGGGACAACCTGGCGGCCGTCGGCCATTCCATTGTCGAGTACGAGCTGACCCACGCGCGCGAGATCGCGCGGCGTCATGCGCAGACCCGAGGCGGCGATCGGTTCGCCATTGCCGGTGCCCGTTTGCCTGAAGACCCAGGTATCCTTGCTGGTGACCCATTCGGTCCGGCCGAGCCCGATCGGATCGAACAGGACGGCGCGCGCGTAGTCGGGCAGAGAACGGCTCGTTCCTTTGGCAATGAGACGGCCAAGCAGCGCCGTTGCGCCACCGCTGTACTGCCAACGCTTGCCCGGCGCGCCTGTCACCGGCCGCTCGAGCGCGAAGCGGTAGCGATCCTTTGCCATCTCCATGCCCACCTCATCATTGGCAGGGCTGTCATAGGCGAGGCCGATTTCATCCCATTGCGCTCCAAGCGACATCGACAGCGCATGCCCGATGGTCTGTTGCTTGCGACGTTCGTCCGCCGCGACGAGGTCTTCATATTCGGGAAACTGTGCATAGAGCGGAGCGCTCGGCGGCGGGACTTTCCCCTCCGCCAGGGCGATACCGTAGACCAGCGCGACGATGCTCTTCGTCACCGAGTAAAGGTTGTGGAGTGTGTCAGGCCCGAACTCCACATTGCCCAGCAACTGGCCCCAGTTGTTGTCCTCGCCCTTGAAATAACGTTCCAGCACGATATTTCGGCCCCGCACGACCAGAACGCCATGCAGGCCCCAGGCGCGCTTGTCCGCAATGAGCTTGTCGAGGCGTGCTTCCAGATCGGAGACGAAGCCGGCATCCGAGGGCGATGTCTTGCGCCACTCGAATGGCGCGGCTGCGAGCGGACGAATCATGGCGCTCCCGACGGTGGCCGCGGCGCCCATGACAATTTGGCGACGCGCGAGCATGACGCGGCTGCCTCACATCCCCTTGACGATGTTCTCGGTCATCTTCTTGGCGTCGCCGAGCAGCATCATGGTGTTATCGCGGTAGAACAAGGGATTGTCGATGCCGGCGTAACCCGACGCGAGCGAGCGCTTGATGAACATCACGGTGCCGGCCTTCCAGACCTGCAGCACCGGCATGCCGTAGATCGGCGAGGTCTTGTCGTCTTCGGCCGCCGGGTTGGTGACGTCGTTGGCGCCGATCACGAAGGCGACATCGGCCTGGGCGAATTCCGAATTGATGTCCTCGAGCTCGAACACCTCGTCATAGGGCACATTGGCTTCGGCGAGCAGCACGTTCATGTGGCCGGGCATGCGGCCCGCCACCGGGTGGATGGCGTATTTGACCTCGACGCCTTCCTCCTTGAGCTGGTCGGCCATTTCTCTCAAAGCATGCTGCGCCTGCGCCACCGCCATGCCGTAGCCGGGCACGATGATGACCTTCTGCGCGTTCTTCATGATGAAGGCGGCGTCGTCGGCGGAGCCGAGTTTCACGGGCCGCGCTTCGCCACCTGCACCTGTGCCCGCGGCGGCCGTCTCGCCACCAAAACCGCCGAGGATGACGGAGATGAAGGAGCGGTTCATCGCGTGGCACATGATGTAGGACAGGATCGCGCCGGAGGAGCCGACCAGCGCGCCGGTGATGATCAGCGCCGAGTTGCCGAGCGTAAAGCCGATGCCGGCGGCGGCCCAGCCCGAATAGGAATTCAGCATCGAGATCACGACCGGCATGTCGGCGCCGCCGATCGGGATGATCAGGAGCGCGCCGAGCACCAGCGCGATTGCCGTGATCAGCCAGAAATTCAGCGCGCTGCCCGACATCACGAGGCCGACGATGAACACGACCAGCGCAACGCCGAGCGCGACGTTGATGACGTGCCGCGCCGGCAGGATGATCGGCGCGCCGCTCATGCGGCCGGACAGTTTCAGGAACGCGATCACCGAGCCCGTGAATGTCAGCGCGCCGATGGCAACGCCGAGCGACATTTCAACGAGGCTCGCGCCGTGGATATGGCCTGATGTGCCGATGTCGAACGCCTCGGGCGCGTAGAACGCGCCGGCCGCGACCAATACCGCGGCCATGCCGACCAGCGAGTGAAACGCCGCGACCAGTTCCGGCATCCACGTCATCGGCACCCGGCGCGCGATCACTGCGCCGATCGAGCCGCCGATGGCGACGCCAAGTATCACCAGCACCCAGCCGATGCCGTCGGCCGGCGGATGCGCGGCCAGCGTGGTCGCGATTGCGATTCCCATACCGGTCATACCGAGGAAATTGCCCCGGCGGCTCGAGGCGGGGCTTGAGAGCCCGCGTAGCGACAGGATGAAAAGGACGCCTGCGACGAGATACAGGACTGCAGCGAGATTGGCGTTCATCGGGCTGCCCTTACTTCTTTTTCTTCTGGTACATCGCAAGCATGCGCTGCGTCACCAGGAAGCCACCGAAGATATTCACGGATGCGAAAATCAGCGCGATGAAGCCGAAGCCGCGCGCCCAGACCCCGCCGCTGCCGACCATGGCGACGCCGACCGCGAGCAGCGCGCCGACCACGATCACCGAGGAGATCGCGTTGGTCACCGACATCAGCGGCGTATGCAGCGCAGGCGTCACCGACCACACCACGAAATAGCCGACGAATACGGCAAGCACGAAAATCGACAGCCGGAATACAAAGGGATCGACGGCCTGCGCGATATGATCCATGGCGGCTCTCCTCAAGTCTTCGGCTGGAAGTTCGGATGAATGACGGCGCCGTCCCTGGTCAGTGCGGTGGCCTTGACCAGTTCGTCGTCCCAGTTCACCGCGAGCGCCTTGTTTGCCTTGTCGACAAGGGTTTCGATGAACGAAAACAGATTGCGCGCATAAAGGCTCGACGCCGACGCCGCGACGCGGCCAGCGACATTGGTGTAGCCGACGATCTTGATGCCGCCGACATCGGCGACTTCGCCGGCCCTGGCGCCCTCGACGTTGCCGCCGCGTTCGACCGCGAGATCGACCAGCACCGAGCCCGGCTTCATCGACCTCACCATCTCTGCCGAGACGAGGCGCGGCGCGGGCCGGCCAGGGATCAGCGCTGTCGTGATGATGATGTCCTGCTTCTTGATGTGCTCGGCGGTAAGCGCCGCCTGCTTGGCCTGATACTCTTTCGACATTTCCTTGGCGTAGCCGCCGGCGGTTTCCGCCTGCTTGAATTCCTCGTCCTCGACCGCGAGGAATTTGGCGCCAAGACTTTCGACCTGCTCCTTCACCGCGGGACGCACGTCGGTCGCGGTGACGACGGCCCCGAGCCGCCGCGCGGTCGCAATCGCCTGCAGGCCGGCGACGCCGACGCCCATCACGAACACCTTGGCCGCCGGGATCGTCCCCGCCGCGGTCATCATCATCGGAAAGGCGCGGCCGAAGGCCTCCGCCGCCTCGATCACCGCGCGGTAGCCGGCGAGATTGGCCTGGCTCGACAAGACGTCCATCACCTGCGCGCGGGTGATGCGCGGCATCAATTCCATCGCGAACGCCGAGATGCCGGCATCCGCCATCGCCTTCAGCGCAGCGTCGTTGCCGTAAGGGTCCATGATGGCGATCACCAGCGCGCCGCGCTTGTAACTGGCAAGCTCGGAGGCCTCGGGCCGCTTCACCTTGATGACGATGTCGGCGTCCTTCAGCGCGTCGGCGCTGACGGTGGCGCCCACGGCAGTGAATTCCGAATCCGGCAGCCCCGACTTGATGCCTGCGCCCGGCTCGACCGCGATATCGACGCCCAGCGCCTTGAATTTTTTCACCGTGTCGGGTGAAGCGGCTACCCGCGGCTCGGACGGATCGATTTCCTTGGCGACGGCAATCTTCATGGGGCCTCCGGCGGCGCGAGCAGCGCGCGCGCAAGCAAACTAGCGTTTATCTTGCAGAGATGGATACCGGTTTTGCGTCCGGAATGAGTGCAATTTCTTTAGTCGCGCCGCCGGCTGGCAATGCGACGGTCGAAGAATCAGGTCAGGAAAATCGCCATCATCGCAACGATGAAGATCACCGAAGCGGTGCCGTACTTCACCAGCATGATGAAGCCCTCATAGGTCTGCTCATGGGCCGGATAGTCGTTGCCGTCAGCGGTCGTGTAGGCGACTTCGTTATGCTCTGCCATCGGTATCCCCAGTCAATGTTCGGTTCTGGCGTCGAATTACCGCAAACTCGGTGGGAGAGCAACGCCGGGAGGTTATCCCCGCACAATCTATCGGGTCATTCGGAAGGCCAATTGTCCCTGATCCAGCGCGTCAGGCTTTCCTCGCTGACTTCGCCGGCCGCGAGGGAGAAAATGATGGCGGCGGCTTCTGCTTCAGGCACAACGAAATCAACACCGTTCACACCGAGGAAGGTGTACAGCGCAAGTAGCGAAGTGCGCTTGTTGCCGTCGACAAATGGATGATTGCGCGCGATGCCGAAGGCATAGGCTGCAGCCAATTCGGCCAGTTCAGCCTGTTCGTAGGACCAGCGGTTTCTCGGCCGGTCGAGCGCTGACTCCAGCATACCTTCGTCGCGCAAACCGCTCGCGCCGCCGTGGATCGTGAGTTGCTCGTCGTGGATTGCAACAACCATTTGGCGGGTGAGCCAAAACGGCTCGGTCATTTGGCAAGCTCGGCCAAAGCATTGTGATAGCGCTTCATCCCACGCCGGGCGACTTCCATCGCCTTCTCGAAATCCGGGTCGTGGGGGGTCAGAATAAGGCCGCCTCCAGGCTGCTCAATTGGAAACAGCTTGTCGCCTTCCTTGAGATTAAGCCGAGCGGCCATTTCTTTCGGCAAAATAAATCCGATGGAGTTGCCGATCTTGCGGATTTGCAGGGCGGTGGATTCTACGCGGAGATCTTTCTGGTTCTTATTCATTGGCTTAGCTCCGTTATACAAACTGTATAACACAGCCCGCAGGACGGTTCAACAAATGTTTTACACACCTGCGGCCGATCAGGACATCCCCTCCAACTCGTCGATCATGCCCGCGATTACCGACAGCCCGCCATCCCAGAATTTGGGATCCTTGGCATCCAGCCCGAACGGCTTGAGCAGTTCGGAATAATGCTTGGTGCCGCCGGCGGCCAGCATCGCCAGATAGCGATCGGCAAAGCCACTTTGCGCATTTTCGTAGACCGCGTAGAGCGAGTTCACCAGGCAATCGCCGAACGCGTAAGCGTAGACGTAGAACGGCGAATGGATGAAGTGCGGGATATACATCCAGAAATTCTCGTAGCCCGGCCGGATGTCGATCGCGGGTCCCAGGCTCTCGCCCTGCACGCTGAGCCAGATTTCGCCGATCCGCTCGGCGGTCAGTTCGCCGTTCTTCCGCTCGGTATGAATGGCGCGCTCGAACGAATAGAACGCGATCTGCCGCACCACCGTGTTGATCATGTCCTCGACCTTGCCGGCGAGCAGCGCCTGACGCTGCCTGGCGCTCCTGGTCTGTGCCAACAGCCGCTTGAAGGTCAGCATTTCGCCGAACACGCTGGCGGTCTCCGCGAGCGTCAGCGGCGTCGGCGCCATCAGCGCGCCGTTCTTCGCCGCCAACACCTGATGCACGCCGTGGCCGAGTTCATGGGCGAGCGTCATCACGTCGCGCGGCTTGCCCTGATAATTCATCAACACATACGGATGCGCCGACGGCGTGGTGGGATGCGAGAATGCGCCCGGCGCCTTGCCGGGCCGCACCGGCGCATCGATCCAGCGATCGGTGAAAAATCGCTCGGCGATGCTGGCCATTTCCGGCGAGAACCCGTGATAGGCCGTCAGCACCATGTTCCTGGCCTCTAGCCAGGCGATACTGCCGGTGGCGGCAAACGGCAACGGCGCATTGCGATCCCAATGCGCGAGTTTCTTCTTTTTGAACCAGCCTGCCTTGAGCCGATAATAGCGATGCGACAGCCGCGGATAGGCTGCGCGAACCGAGCCCACCAGCGCATCGACCACCTCGCGCTCGACGCGGTTGTTCAGATGCCGGGAATCCGCGACGTCCTGGAAGCCGCGCCAGCGGTCGGAAATCTCCTTGTCCTTGGCAAGCGTATTGGTGACGAGCGAGAAGGTCCGCTCATTGGCCTTGAAGGTCTTTGCCAGCGCCTGCCCCGCCGCCTTGCGCTTTTCGCCCGCGCGATCCTGCAACAACTTCAACGTCGGCTCGATCGCCAGCTCGCGGTCACCGACCTTGAAGCGCAGTCCCGAAATAGTCTGGTCGAACAGCCTGTTAAAGGCGCCGTAACTTGTCTGGGATTTTTCATGAAACAGCTGCTCGAGGCGATCCTCGAGCTGATACGGCTTTTCCTTGCGCAGATCCTCGATCCACGGGCGATAATGCCCGAGTTCAGGCGTCTGCATCGCGCGCTCGATGACGGCATCGTCGACGCGGTTGAGTTCGAGCGCGAAGAACAATAGATGCACCGACGCGTTGGTCAGCCGCTCGGAGACATCGCCGTAGAATTTGGAGATCGCGGGATCGACGTTGTCGCCGGCATGAACCAAACCGGCATAGGAGCCAAGGCGGCCGGCGAGATCGTCGATTGCCTCGTAGCGCCTGACCGCCTCGGCGAGCCACTTGCCGCCGCCCTCCTTCGCCGTCTGCTCCGCGAGCTTGCCCTTGTAGTCGGTCTCAAAGGCGACGCATTCGGCATCCATCTTCTGGAGATCGCGCGCGACTTCCGGCGCGTCGATCCCGGAATAGAGATCGGCCAGGTTCCATTCCGGCAGCTTCGCAGGTCTCGATTTGGCCGCAGACTTCTTGTCGGGTTTGCGTTGAGCCGCCGACTTGCGGAGAGCGGATGTGGAGCGCGAGGTCATCTTGTTCGAGCCTATCGTATGCGTTTCAACCTGAACGGCCGGGAGTGCGAAGCAAGGGCGGGACGTCAACGTTTAAGAGGGCGTTAATCGGCATCAGCCAGAGTGCCCCGATTCGAGACAGATAGTTGTAACGCGCGGGGAAAGCCATGGCTGCCAGCATTTTGATTGCCGACGACGACGCCGTGCAGCGCCGCCTGGTCGAAAATATGGTGCAGAAATGCGGCTATGAGACCGTGGTCGTCGACTCAGGCGACGCGGCCATCGCCCTGCTGACCGCTCCGGACGCGCCTGTTATCGATGCCATGGTGCTCGATCTTGTGATGCCCGGCCTCGACGGCATGGGCGTGCTGGCCAAAATTCGCGAAGCCGGCCTCAACGTCCCCGTCATCGTGCAGACCGCCCATGGCGGCATCGACAATGTGGTCTCCGCGATGCGCGCCGGCGCCCAGGATTTCGTGGTGAAGCCCGCCGGCATCGAGCGGCTGCAGGTGTCGCTGCGCAATGCGCTCAACGCCAGCGCGCTGAAAGGCGAGCTGCAGCGCATCCGCCACAGCCGCGAAGGCCGATTGACCTTCGCCGATATCATCACCCGCAGCGAGACCATGGCGGGCGTGCTGCGCACCGCGCAGAAGGCCGCCGCCTCCACGATACCGGTGCTGGTCGAAGGCGAATCCGGCGTCGGCAAGGAATTGTTCGCGCGCGCCATCCATGGCAGCGGCGAACGCAAGTCGAGGCCGTTCGTCGCCGTCAATTGCGGCGCAATCCCCGACAATCTCGTGGAGTCGATCCTGTTCGGCCACGAGAAGGGCGCCTTTACCGGCGCCACCGAACGCCACACGGGCAAATTCGTCGAAGCCTCCGGCGGCACGCTGTTCCTCGACGAAGTCTCGGAATTGCCGCTGGCAGCGCAGGTGAAACTGCTCCGCGCATTGCAGGAAGGCGCAGTCGAGGCGGTCGGCGGGCGCAAACCGGTGAAGGTCGACGTCCGCATCATTTCCGCGACCAATCGCAAGTTGCTCGACCGCGTCAAAGGCGGACAATTCCGGGAAGATCTGTTCTATCGCCTTCACGTATTGCCGCTGACGATCCCGCCGTTGCGGATGCGGCGCGAAGACATCCCGCATCTGCTGCGGCACTTCCTGGCGCGGTTCTGCGCCGAAGAAAATCGCCCCATTACCGGCATCAGCGGCGAGGCGATGGCGCACCTTTCGCAACTGGAGTGGCCCGGCAATATCCGCCAGCTTGAGAACGCGGTGTATCGCGCCGTTGTCATGAGCGACAGCGACCAGCTCGGACTGGCGGACTTTCCGCAAGCCGCCGCGCACTCGCCGGCGATGCCGGATGCGCACTACGAGGCCGAGCCCCTCATCGTCGGGCCTGCGTTTCATTCGACCGCGCCGGCCATGGTTTCCGGTAAGGAAATACCTATCGCTCCGCTGCCATCCGCCGGGACGCTCGCCATGCTGACCAGCGTGGGCGAAATGCGACCGCTCGAAGAGATGGAGACCGAGATCATCCGCTTCGCGATCTCGCATTATCGCGGGCAGATGTCCGAGGTCGCGCGCCGATTGAAAATCGGCCGCTCGACGCTTTACCGCAAGCTCGATGAGGCCGCCGCCGACGATTCCACAGCCGGCGGCGCGGAGGATGCGAGCTAGCGGCGGACGGCGATTGTGGCGCTCCGGTGTCAGGGCGAAGGGCTGAGGAGATTGGCCTTTCCAGAACCTTCGAACCGTTGCTTGCCGGTGACAGACAAAAGGAAAAGCGCGTGGCAAAAGCGCGCAATCCGTTGCAAAGGGGGTCCTTTGAAGTCAGTTTGTCGTGAGTTGCCCCGCGTGGCGCTGGCTGCATGACCGGGGCGCGTGTACCGTCTGCGTATGAATCGTTGCGTGCAGGCGTACCAACTGGAGATTTGGACCACATTCAGACAAGACCCAAACCTTGACTGAATGCGTTTCAAAAACAGATGAGGCCGGCGCTTTAGCCAAAGCTGTGCGGACGATATCAAGAGCTGTTCCATGCCGGGGCAGCTTCGCCCAAGGGGTGTGACGATGCGTGACTGCTTGAAGAACCGTGCTGGATTCGACCGCGTGCTGATGGCGGTCGCAGCGACCTTCCTCACGGTGTCCGTGACCTCGGCATTCGCCCAGGCCGAACCGGGCCGCCGCAGCGCCGCCGAACTCGCAATCGACGCTGCAATCCCGCGTCCCGAACCTGCAAACCTCCCGCCCCCGACCATCAACGACTTCAAACTGGACACGACGGCATCGACGCCCGACGCGGCAAAGACGACGGAGAAGGCGCCGGAGACCAAACCATCCGATGTCGCCACCGCGCCGGCCGCTGACAAGAGCAACGCCGAAACCGGCAAGAACGACACCGCAACCACCACTCCTGCAACCAGTACTCCTGCTGCGGCAACGCCGGCTGCCGAGCCCGTCAAGGAACCGGTCAAGGCTGCAAGCAACGTCGCGCCGGCGGATCAGCCGGTGGCCGACAAGTTACGCGAAATGCTGGGCGCGAAATCGCTGCGCTATTTCGACCGCAAGGTCGAACGGTCGGCGGTAGAGAAGTTCTACACCGCGCGCGAAAATGCACCGCTGTGGACGCAGGGCGGCGCGCTGACCGAGAGCGGCAAGGGCGTCATTGCGCGCCTGAAGGATGCCGCCTCCGAAGGCTTGAATGTATCAGATTATCCGGTGCCGGATTTTGCCGCCGCAGCCACGACGGACCAGCTTGCGGAAGCCGACCTGAAACTGACCGCCACCATGCTGGACTATGCGCGCCAGGCGCAGAGCGGCCGGGTGCACTGGTCGCAGGTCTCTGCCGACATCCAGTATCCCGAGCATCCGACGGATCCAGCGGAAGTGCTGGCGAATGTCACGACCGCCAAGGACGCATCCGCCGCGCTTGCCGGCTACAACCCGCCGCAAAAGCTCTATCGCGAATTGAAGGCGAAGCTCGCCGAATTGCGCGGCCAGGGCGATGGACCGGTGGCCCAGATTCCGGAAGGGCCGGCACTTAAATTCACCCCGGCACGCGGCAAGAAGCAGCCCGCGGTCGTGGTGGAAGATGCGCGCGTGCCGCAACTGCGCACCAAGCTCGGCATCTCCGAAAACGCCGACGACAACCATTACGACGCCAAGGTCGCCGAGGCCGTGCGCAAATTCCAGGAAAGCGCCGAACTCAAGCCCACCGGCATCCTGGACGACAAGACCGTCAAGGCCTTGAACAGCCCGAAGCGCGACCGGCAGATCGACACCGTGATCGTCAACATGGAGCGCTGGCGCTGGCTGCCGCGCCAGCTCGGTGCGCCCTCGGTCGGCAACGCCTATGTCATTCTCAACATCCCGGACTACACGCTCAAGGTGATGCAGAACGGCGCGCAGGTCTGGACCACCAGGGTGGTCACCGGACAGCCCGGAATTCATGCCACCCCGCTGCTGACGGAGACGATGAAGTTCATCACCGTCAATCCGACCTGGAACGTGCCGCCGTCGATCATCTACAACGAATATCTGCCGGCGCTGCAGCAGGATCCGACCGTCCTGCAGCGCATGGGACTGAGACTCGAACGCGACCGCGATGGCGGTATCCACATTTCGCAGCCGCCCGGCGAAGCCAATGCGCTCGGGCGCATCCGCTTCAACTTCCCGAACAAGTTTCTGGTGTATCAGCACGACACTCCGGACAAGCATCTGTTCAACAAGGAAGAGCGTCCGTTCAGCCACGGCTGCATGCGGGTGCAGAATCCGGATCAATATGCGGCGACGCTGCTGAACATCACGATGCCGAACGAGCACTACACGCCGGAGAAAATCCGCAGCATGTATGGCCACAGCGAGATCGACATCAAATTCCCGACGCCGATCCCGGTCAACATCACCTACCAGACGGCGTTTGTGGATGACGCCGGCAAGCTGCAAATCCGCAAGGACGTCTACGGCCGCGACGCCGCCATGCTGGCGCTGCTGCGCAACTCGAGAAGCAGGGACCTGGAAAACGTGGTTTCGCATTCCCAGCCGAGCTACGCCCATCCGACCGGCAATCTGCCGGCTGGCGTCAGCTTCGCCAGCGACAACACCTATTCCGGCCCGTCGTTCTTTGAACGGCTGTTCGGGCCGCCGACGCCGCCCGCCCCCATCCCGGGCCGGCGGCAGCAGCGCCGGGTTATCACCCGCTGATTGTTCACCGTCTTCAGCGGCCAGAATTCCCTAGCAGAATCAGCGGCCTCGCCCTTCAGGCGGGGCCGTTTGCATTAACCATTCTCCACCTGGGTTTAACCGGAAGGCACTTTTTCGCCACACTCGGCGGGTTAGGTTAAGGCTGACTTGGGGGGTGGGACTTAATTCTCGATTAACCCACCCGCGTTAAGACTGCATTAACCCTCTTTCGCCACGCGGGGTAGCGGAAGAGTTTCTCGATCGGTCGTCCTCTGGGTGGGCTCATTCGTGCTGGCTGGTTTCGCACGCCAATTCAATCCGCTGTCGCTATCGAAGGCCGGGTATCACGCCGGCCTGACGTCATTGTTGCTCCTGATGGGAGCCGGATCGGTCCACGATGCGACCGCACTGAACGAAACCCGCACCCTTTCGTTCCACCACACCCATTCCGACGAAGATCTCACCGTCACCTTCAAGCGCGACGGGCGCTACGACGAAGAGGCGCTGACACAGCTCAATCACTATCTCCGCGACTGGCGCAGCCAGGGCCAGACCACGATGGATCGTCACCTGTTCGACATCCTCTGGGAAGTCTACCGCGACGTCGACGGCAAGAAGCCGATCCAGATCATCTCCTCCTACCGCTCCCCCGCCACCAACGCCATGCTCCGCCGCCGTTCTTCAGGCGTGGCGCGCTTCAGCCAGCACATGCTCGGCCACGCCATGGATTTCTACATTCCGGACGTGTCGCTTGAGCAGATCCGCTACGCCGGGCTGCGGCTGCAACGCGGCGGCGTCGGGTTCTATCCGACCTCGGGATCGCCTTTCGTTCATCTCGATACCGGCAGCATTCGTCACTGGCCGCGAATGAACCATGACCAGCTGGCCCGCGTCTTCCCCGACGGCCGTACCGTGCATGTTCCCTCCGACGGCAACCCGCTGAAGGGCTATGAGCTTGCCCGCGCCGACATCGAAAAGCGCGGCAACGGCGACGACGCTTCGTCGAAGAGCAAACCGGGCCTGTTCGCCTCATTGTTCAGAGGCAAGTCGAACGATGAGGATGACGAGGGCTCAAGCGCTCCCGTTGCGAGTGAAAAGACTGCCCCAGTCGGCGTGATGGCATCAGCGGTTTCCGCCAAATCCGCCGACCCGGTACCGATGCCGCGTTCAAAGCCTGCGGTCGCGACCCTTCAGTTGGCCTCGGCCGACGCCCAGATCGTCCAGCCTGCGAAGACGAAGCCCGCGGCTTCCACAACGGTCGGAAAGGCCGAAGCGAAACCGCAGACGCCGGCTGACATCATCAATGCCCGCGGCTTCTGGGGCGACGCCCCCGCAACGCCCAAGCAGGCAACTCCGGCACAGGTCGCCGCCATCAGCGCCCGCCAGGCGCTGGCCTCCGCCGACCCGCAACCGACCGCAAGCGTTTCCGCCGCGTTCCAGGCGCTGGCCTATGCGCCGGCATCCGCTTCCCCGGTTGACCGCTCCAACATCGTCGCGGCCAGTGCGCCGATCCCCCGCAGCATCCGTCCCTCATCCGCCCCCCGCAACCCGATGGCCGCCACCACGATCGACATGGTTGTCGCCAAGGGACCGCAGGGTCAGGGCAATATGGTTGCGACCTCGACGCGGCTTGCGTCGTTCAAGGGCAACGATATCTGGATGCGGGTCATGATGCTGGCGCCGAGCGCGAGCACGTCAATGTCTGCCACCGTACTGGGCGATGCCGACATGACCCTGATGAGCGCGCACTTCGTCAAGCCGCAGGCCGTGATCGCGATGAGTTTCTCGGACGACCCGCAGATGGGAATGGTCTCTGACCGCTTCACCGGATCGGCGACCGCGGTACTGGCGACGCAATCCTTCGTGATGCGGACCGCATCACTGCGCTAAAGCGCACGTCGAACACGCAAACCGCTTCCAAAAAGTTGAGCGTCGTCCTCGCGAACGCGAGGACCCATAACCCCAGGCCTCTCAATGAGGCATGGGGCTAGTTCAACGAATCTCTTGAACATCGGTGGTTATGGATCCCGGCTCGCGCTCGCGATGCTCGCTTGGCCGGGACGACGAGAGATTGGGACTGCGCGGCTAGCTAGCCCCTCACAGCATTCCCAGCGCCTGCATGTAGGTTTCCAGGATGGTTTCCTGTTCCTGCCGCTCGTTGGCGTCCTGCTTGCGCAAGCGAACGATGGTGCGCAGCGCCTTGACATCGAAGCCGTTGCCCTTGGCCTCCGCATAGACGTCGCGAATATCGTCCGAGATCGTCTTCTTTTCTTCTTCCAGCCGTTCGATGCGCTCGATGATGGCCTTGAGCTGGTCTTTTGCAAATTTCGTCGCGGGCGCTTCCTTGACGGCGGCGGTAGAGGTGGCCATCGGGTACTCCTGATTGAACTGACGGTTGAGGCGGAAAGAGGAAGCGCCGCACGCTTTCCCACGCACCGCATCCCAGGATGACCCTCAAGAGTGGCGCGCTTTCCGTCAAGGCAACATCGCGCTCATCCACAGCGCGCCCACAGGAGAAAGAGAATACCGTTCCTTGAGTAGAACTCGTCATGGCCGGGCTTGTCCCGGCCATCCACGTCTTTCTTGATTCTGTACTGTTAAGACGTGGATGCCCGGGACAAGCCCGGGCATGACGATGAATATGACGGGAGACAGAAAGGCGAAAGAATCAGTGCCCGCTATGGGCTTTCTTCATCGCGGCGAGCTGCTCGGGACTGGCCGCGCCCTGGTAGGTCGACTTCCAGGTCTCATAGGGCATGCCGTAGACGGCCTCGCGGCTATCGTCCTTGCTCATCGCGGCACCCTTGGCATCCGCCTCTTCCTTGAGCCAGTTCGACAGGCAGTTGCGGCAGAAGCCCGCGAGATTCATCAGGTCGATATTCTGGACATCGGTGCGGGAGCGCAGATGTTCGACAAGGCGCCGGAAAACGGCGGCTTCAAGTTCCGTTCTGGTTTTGTCGTCAATCGTCATGACCGTGATCTCGCCGGTTTGCGCAAGCTTATTGATATTAAGTGGGAGTTGTCACAGATTTTGCCATATCGCAGCGCAAACAGAGTAAGCAAGGGTGGAATTTCGGCTGCCCATTGCCTGAAAAAGCCCCCTTTGGCCGTTGACAGTCCCGGCTCGGTCACGCGAAATCGTCAATGAATTGATATAGCTTCGCTGAATGATCGCAAAGAATTCTCATCATCCGAATCCGTTCTCTGCCCGACTGGCCGGCGGTTTGCCGCCGGCGCTGGCGCTCGCCTTGCTGTGCCTGTGGAACAGCCCTGCGGCGGCGGACTTTCGTCTCTGCAACAACACCTCGAGCCGGGTCGGCATAGCGCTCGGCTACAAGGATGCCGAGGGCTGGACCACCGAGGGCTGGTGGAACGTCTCCTCGCGGGCTTGCGAGACCCTTCTGCGCGGTACGCTCGTCGCACGGTTCTATTATATCTACGCGCTCGATTACGATCGCGGCGGCGAATGGTCAGGACAGGCCTTCATGTGCTCGCGCGACAAGGAATTCACCATCAAGGGCACCGAGAATTGCCTGGCGCGCGGCTTCGACCGCACCGGCTTTTTCGAGGTCGACACCGGCGAGCAGCGCGCCTGGACCGTGCAGCTGACCGAATCCAACGAACAGCCCGCGCAGCGGGTGCCGGGTATCCCGGGAACGGTCGGTCCGGGAAGCCTTCCGGGCATGCCCAATTCGCCGCGCGGGACCGTTCCGGGTGCGTCTGGTCTGCCGCCAGCCGCGGCGCCCGGAAGCAAGCCATGAGACGCCTGCGCCGTATCAAGATCCTTGCAACGCTTGGCCCTGTATCTTCCGACAGCGCGATGATCCGCCGCCTGTTCGAGGCCGGCGCCGACGTCTTTCGCATCAATATGAGCCACACCTCGCACGATAAGATGCGCGAGCTGGTCAAGACCATTCGCAATGTCGAGAGTAGCTACGGCCGCCCGATCGGCATTCTGGTCGACCTTCAGGGACCGAAGCTTCGCCTGGGCTCGTTCGCCGAAGGCTCGATCCAGCTCAAGAACGGCGAAAGTTTTGTCCTCGATTCCGACAAGGCGCTTGGCGATCACACCCGCGTCCAGCTTCCGCATCCGGAAATCCTGGCAGCGCTACGGCCGGGGCACGCGCTGTTGCTCGACGACGGCAAGGTACGCCTGATCGCGGAAGAAACTTCGCCCGAGCGCGCCATCACCCGCGTCGTGATCGGCGGCAAAATGTCGGATCGCAAGGGCGTCAGCCTGCCCGACACCGATCTGCCGGTTTCCGCGATGACGCCGAAGGACCGCGCCGATCTTGAGGCCGCGCTGGTGACGGGAATCGATTGGGTCGCGCTGTCGTTCGTGCAGCGCGCCGAGGACGTCAACGAAGCCAAGAAAATGATCCGCGGCCGCGCCGCCGTGATGGCCAAGATCGAAAAGCCGCAGGCGATCGACCGGCTCGCCGAAATCGTGGAAGCCTCCGACGCATTGATGGTGGCGCGCGGCGATCTCGGCGTCGAATTGCCGCTGGAGCGGGTGCCGAGCCTGCAGAAACAGATGACGCGGCTGACGCGGCGCGCCGGCAAGCCGGTCGTGATCGCGACCCAGATGCTGGAGTCGATGATCCAGAGCCCGGTGCCGACCCGCGCCGAGGTCTCCGATGTCGCAACCGCAGTTTACGAGGGCGCCGACGCGATCATGCTGTCGGCCGAATCGGCGGCCGGCAAATTCCCGGTCGAAGCGGTCGCGACCATGAACCGCATCGGCGAGGAAGTGGAGCGCGACCCGACCTATCGCGAGGTGCTGACCGCGCAGCGGCCCGAGCCCGAGGCGACCGCCGGCGACGCCATCGCCGACGCCGCGCGGCAGATCGCCGAAACGCTCGATCTGTCGGCGATCATCTGCTGGACCAGTTCGGGCTCGACCGCGATCCGCGTGGCGCGCGAGCGGCCGAAGCCGCCGGTGGTGGCGATCACGCCGAACCTCGCGACGGGACGCAAACTGTCGTTGGTGTGGGGCGTGCATTGTGTCGTCGCCGAGGACGCGCAGGATCAGGACGACATGGTCAACCGCGCCGGCCGCATCGCGTTTCGCGACGGTTTTGCGAGGGCTGGACAGCGTGTGATTATCGTCGCGGGCGTACCGCTCGGCATCCCCGGCACCACCAACATGGTGCGCATCGCCTCTGTCGGCTCGGACAGCGACGCCGACATGTGAGCTGGCGTAGCTGTTACGCTCCCACCAGCGTTTTCTCAGGGAGCACCGCCTGTACCACGAGCCCACGGGCGCGGGCGTCCATCACGCCGACGGCGCGCAGCGCGAGCAACGTCACGGTTTGCACGGCGTCGCGCATTTTGGCGTTATCTTCCATATTCTCAGGCGCCAGGGGCCCGACCAGCGATTCATGCAATGCGCCAAGCAGCGCGGTCGCGGCGAGCGTCGTGTCCTGCGCAGGCAAATGTCCGGCGCGGACCGCGGCGTCGATGCGTGCGGCGATCTCGTCGGCGATCTCGCGGCGGCTTGCCAGCCGCGAGGCGGTAACGTCGACATCGACCGGCTCGGCCAGAATGCCCCAGGCGAGCTTGCGCTGCGACAGCACATGCACGGCCACTGTTGTGATGGCGGCCGCCAGCGCCGACGACGGCCCGGGCGCCGCATCCGCCGCGCGGCGGATCGCTGCCAATTCGTCGCGCGAGACGTCGGCGATCAACTCGGAAATCAGATCGGCCTTGGAGGGGAAATAGCGATAGACGGTGCCGGCGGCGACATTGGCGCGGACCGCGACCGGCGCGATCTGCACCGCGGCCATGCCGCCGTCGGCGGCGGCATCCCGCGCCGCCGCCAGAATGGCGCTGCGCCGCGCCGCGAGGCGTTTTACGACTTGATGGGTCCGCCGATAGACCATGGCGCGTTTCTCGTCCCCTGCACGCGCCTAAAGCCATTCCGGATCGGCCGGGAAGCGCGCGTCTTCAATGTTTTCTCGCGATTTTTGGCGCAAATCGCTTTGAAGAACTGAACAACTATTCAGGCCTGATGACAAGACGCAAATATGACAATTCAAAAGGGCATCAGCGACGCTTAAGCGCTCGCGGCGGCCATCATCGACGGCGCCGGCTCACGCCGCCACCAGGGACCGGCGCGGCGCACGATCAGGGTAGCGACGATCAGCGTGATGCCGAGCCCGACCGGCAGCCCCGTGAATGTGAACGTCAAAAACAGCGCAAGCGCACAGGCCAGCGCCGGAAGTTCGTAAGGACGGAAGCCGCCTCTCAGCCCGATGCGAACCAGGAAGGCGACGGGGATCGCCAGCACCATCATGTCGTACATGAACAGATAAGGTGTGGTCAGCAAGGTGCCCACGGCGAGACTGGCGGCCTTCAACGTATAGGGCACGCGGCTCCGCCACATCAGCACCAGCACCGTTGCAACCGAAGCGGTCAGAACCCACTGGAACGCCCATGCCAACTGCTCGGGGCCGCCGAAATAACGGACCAGCGAGAAGATGCTCTGCAACTTCCACCAGGTGGCCTTGCCCTCGGTCAGGAAGGCCTGCGAGAACATCGGCATCCAGTGGAAGAAGGCCTGCCAGCTCTCGGTGCCGAAAGCGAGCCAGGAAGCGAACGCCATGACGACCGCGACGACGGCGGCTGTGAAAAACACCGTCCACTGCGAGGCCGCGATCAGCACCAGCGGAAACAACAGTCCATATTGCGGCTTGTAGCTCAACAGCCCCAGGCAAATGCCTGACAGGATCGGCCGCACCGGCAGCAGATAGAGCGTGCCGCCGATCAGCGCCGCGGTGAGAAAGCCGTTCTGTCCCACTAGCGTATTGTTGAACACCATCGGAAAGGCGACCGCCAGCATCAGGCCGAACGGCCGGCCGACGATCGCGCGCATCACGGCCAGATAGGGCACGAAACTCGCTGAGACCCAGCCGATGAAGGCGACGGAGTAAGGAAACTGCGCCAGCAAGGACGCGACAAGCAGGAATGGCGGCGGATAGTGCCAGGCGAAATAGCCTGGGAAATCCTGACGGAGCAGCGCGAGCTCGACCTGCTTCTGGATATCCCAATCGTAGGCTGACGCCGGATGGCCCTCGAGCACCAAGCGGCCGGCGGCCCAGACGTTGACGAAATCGGTCGGGATCCCGAGGCCGTTCGGATCGTAGATCCACCCGTGTGAGAAGTACGCCACCGGGAAATAGGATACGTTGATGACGAACAGCACGAAGCACACGTTCAGCAGCGACGGCGGTATCGCGCTGTATTCCGGAGCAATCGTCGGGGCGGATATGGACGTGGCCATGTGAGGTCCCTTTGCGCGCCCTGACGGCACGCGCGTCCTCAACAAATAGGGCCAACAGCCCTTAAGAAATCTTAAGCTTTGGGGCTGCCATAGCGGGATTTTCGTGGCGGAGCGGCCTGATATCGAGGACAGTCCGGTCGAGGGGAGCGGGCGCCGAATGAGGAGACGCGAGTTCGTCACGCTGCTCGGTGCAGCGGCGGCATGGCCGCTGGCGGCGCACGCCCAGCAGAGCGGGCAACTGCGGCGGATCGGGGTGCTGCTCGGCGGGGCCGCGGATGATCCGCAGATCGTCGCGGGGCTGGCGGCATTCAAGACAGCGCTTGGGGAGCTCGGATGGATTGACGGGCGCAACATCCAGATCGACTACCGCTTTGCCGCCACCGATGCCGATCGCATGCACGCCTTCGCGAAAGAACTGGTCGCCCTGCAACCGGATTTGATCGTGGGACAGAGTACGCCGGTCACAGCCGCGCTGCAGCGCGAGACCAAAACGATTCCGATCGTGTTCGTCATCGTTTCCGATCCCGTTGGAAGCGGATTTGTCGCCAGCCTGCCGCGGCCCGGCGGCAACATCACGGGTTTCATCAACATCGAGGCGTCGCTGAGTGGCAAGTGGATTGAAATGCTCAAGGAAATCGTGCCTCGGGTCGCCCGCGCCGCGTTCTTGTTTAACCCGCAGACCGCGCCCTATTTTGCGTTTTACCAGCAACCGTTCGAAGCCGCCGCGCGCTCGAACGGCGTGGAGCCGATCGCCGCTCCTGTCCGCTCGGCTGCCGACATCGAGCGTGTTTTCGAGAGCCTCGGCGGTCGGCCCGATACCGGTCTCGTTTTACTGCCGGACATCTTTACAACAACCAAAATCAATCTCGATCTGATCACTTCGCTTGGCGCGCGTACCCGTGTGCCAACGATCTATCCCTATCGGTACATGGTGGCGGCCGGTGGCCTGATTTCCTATGGAATAGATAGCGCCGATCTCTATCGGTGAGCGCCAGCCTATATAGATCGCATCCTCAAAGGCGCCAAACCTGCCGATCTGCCGGTCCAGCTACCGACCAAATTCGAACTTGCCATCAACCTGAATACCGCCAAGGCGCTCGGCATCGATATCCCGGCGACGCTGCTCGGCCGCGCCGACGAGGTGATCGAATGAAGCGGTCGCCGCTCCGCTTGCCGGGTCCTAATTTCCGGTCTGCAGCTCCCCAAAGCGCTCCCAGGTCTTGCCGTTGAAGCGCATGAACTGCATCTGCTCGACCGGCATATGATCGGTTGGACTGGT
>JBGQCE010000002.1:0-29225 GCA_041495185.1 Bradyrhizobium sp. | reverse complement strand
TTGGGCATCGCGGCATCGCTCGGCTACATGCTGGGAACGGCGATCCTGACGCCGGATCTGTGGATCGAGCCGCTCGGTGCGCTGGTCAAGACCGGACCGGCGATCGTTCTGATGCTGGTAGCGCTGGTGACGCTGGATAATAGATAGCGTTTTCGAGCGAAAGCCTGCCCCGGACTTGATCCGGGGTGGGTACCGGTTCGCGCTTAAGAAAACGCGTCAAAAGAAGAGATAGCTTGTGACCATCCCCTGGCCGGACGATGACGTGATCCTCTACGACGGCGTCTGCGTGTTTTGCTCGCGCTGGGTTCGCTTCGTTGCGGTTCGCGATGCGAAGCGGCGTTTTCGCTTCACCGCGATCCAATCCGGCTACGGCACGCGGTTGGCGCAGGCGTTCGGCATCAACCCTGATGATCCCGATACCAATGCCGTCATCCATGGAGGCATGGCGTATTTCAAATCCGACGCCGCCCTGATGGTGCTGGGCGCGCTGCCCGGATGGGGATGGGTGCGCGTATTGCGTTTCGTGCCGAAGCCGCTTCGTGACGCGGTCTATAATGTCGTCGCGCGCAACCGCTACCGGATTTTCGGGAAGTATCAGGCGTGTTTTGTTCCTGACGCGTCACTCAGGGCGAGGGTGATGGAGTAGATGGGGAGAGCGCCGACTATCTAAGCGATCAAAGTTGCCTTAAGTTGACGTTGGACGAGATAGCGGGCCGTTGCAGGCGTCAGTTTATGACCAAAGCAGTTTTCACGACCAAGGTGACGCCAAGTTACAACGATCTGCCCGAGGTCCGATATCATTTCCCTCGCACCTACCTTAATCAGGCCAGGCAAACCGTGGGTGATCATATCATCTACTATGAGCCAAGGCGGTCGAGCGCCGAGCTATCAAGCTTTGGCGGTCGCCAGTCGTATTTCGGTGTGGCGCGCGTCACGGCCGTTGTCGAAGACGAGGCGCTAGCGGACCACTACTACGCCCTTGTCGATGACTATCTCGATTTTGATCGACCAGTGCCGTTTTCTGAGGGTAACGAATATTATGAGAGTGCACTTCGGAAGGACGATGGCAGTACCAACAAGGGCGCATTCGGCCGAGCCGTGCGTCTTATTCCAGATGATGAGTTCGACCGAATATTGAAATCCGGCTTCGCCCCGATACTTGGCGAGAACCTCGTATCTCAAGAAGTCGTGTTGCCCGGGTTCTCAGAGCCGCCTGCGCCCTTCGAACGACCTATTGTTGAAATGATGGTTTCGCGGCCATTCCGTGAACGGTCCTTCATGCACAATGTGCGTGCTGCCTATTCAAATCGATGCGCGATCACTGGCCTGCGATTGATCAATGGAGGAGGACGTCCCGAAGTTCAGGCGGCGCATATTCAGCCTGTAGCGTCAAAAGGTCCCGATTCCGTTCGCAACGGAATAGCTCTTTCAGGGACGGTGCACTGGATGTTCGATCGCGGGCTTATTTCGATCGGCGACGACTATAAAATCCTCGTTGCCAAAAATCATGTTCCTGAAGATGCAGTTCGCCTTCTGAATCAGAGCGGGATGATCAACTTACCCAAAGATCAAACTCTTTATCCAAACGCCCACTATCTAAAATTTCACAGGGATGTGGTCTTCAAGAAGTGAAACGACTTACAAGCCGACCGCGGATTTAGGATCGAGGTCGTATTTATTCCCGAACCACTCGACAAATTCGTATGGGGATTGCTTCGTTTTCCAATGCGACGTCAAATATTCGTCATCCATGCCGGCATCGTTGATGGTGATCGCGTAGATTTCTTTTAGTCGTCGGTTCACTGCGGAGCGCCATTTGGCGAAGCTAATCTCCGCCCAAGCCCAATCATCTTTGAGTTTTTTCATTTTGGAGCCCTCGCTGATTCGAAAGCAGCAAATTGCGTGATGCAGAATAGATTGCTCATTCGAGTCGGGCAACAATCGCAGATCAGGAAACGTTAAGTCGTCGTGGTCGCGAGAACCTCCCCCGCCGCCCTTTCCCCGCTGTCCCGCGCTCCATGCGCAGTGGAGAAGAAGTTCGGCGAGGTGGCCTCTCCGGCAAAGAACAATCTGTTATCGACGGGCGCAGCCAACACGGCGCGCGCGCCGGCGTGGCCGGGCAGCGCATGCGAATAGGAGCCGCGCGCGAACGGATCGAGCGCCCAGCGCGATTCCGCAAGCGGCTTTAATCGCCGGCGGAAATCCGCCCCCAGCAGCGCCACGATCTCGTCGATTGCCTGCGCCGCCAGCGCGCCATCGCCCGCGTCTTCCAGTTGTCGCGCGAAGCGCCCGCCGAAAAAACCTTCGATGCAGGCTTGCCCGAACGGGCGCAGATGAAAGCCGCCCATCGCGGTGCGCATGGTGGCGCCGCGCAGATTGCCGTCCTTCGGCAGCGCGTCCGGCTGGTCCAGCGCCAGCATCACCTTGTCGGCCAGGCCAAGCGGCAGGCCGCGTGCGGCGTCGACCTTCGCAGGCAGCGCGGGATGAAAACGAATCGATTCATCGGCGATCAGGTTGGTCGGCACGGTGATAATCACCTTGCCGGCGGAAAGCGTGCCCCGCGATGTCTCGATGCGTACGCGCTTTCCCGAATGGTCGATCAGGGTCGCCTGTGTATTCAGCGCGAGCGGGCAGGGCGTGCCATAGGCCGTCATCAGCGCGCCGAAGCCGCGTTTTACGCGCCAGTTGATCCCGGTATCCTCATAGGCGTCCATGTCGAGGATCGAAACAGAATCGAGTTCGCAGCCGTTCACGTAAGTCGAGATCGCATCGATCATCGGGTTCCAGCGATTGCCGGGCTCGAGATACGCGCTCGCGGCGCTGTCGCGGCCGCTTTTCGCGGCTTCTTCGGCGCGGTCGTAAAAGTCGTCGATCGCTTCGATGAAGTCGGCGCGCTCTTTCGGCGGAAAGCCGGCATCAAGGCTCTGCTCGCGCCATGGCGGGCGGGTCTTGTCGATTTCGAAATTCAGCTGCCCGGCGATTTTGACGAATGAATTCTCATCCGCCGAATGCAGCCAGCCGCAACCGACGTCGAAGGTGATCTCAGGCGCGGCCATGATGGTGTAGCCGCGTCCGCCGACGCGGTCGCGCGCTTCCAGCACGATGGTAGAGAGGCCGGAGTTTTGCAGCGCCCGCGCGGCGCCAAGGCCTGCGGCGCCCGCGCCGATGATGGCGACGTCTATTTCCGACGGGAGGGAGGACATGCTTTAGGCTCTAGCACGTTCGTTGTTGGGCCTGAAGCCAACCCTAATACTACTGTCATCATCCGCGAAAGCGGATGATCCAGTATTCCGCACCGTTTCGGTTCTATCTCAAGCGGCGGCGATTACTGGATGCCCCGCTTTCGCGGGGCATGACGGCATCTGCGGGGCGAGGCGAAGTTACGCCACCGCTTGCTTGGCCTTTTCGGCGCGCTTGCGGTCGTTGGCGTCGAGGAATTTCTTGCGCAGCCGGATCGACTTCGGGGTGACCTCGACCAGTTCGTCGTCCTCGATATAGGCCAGCGCCTTTTCCAGGGTCATCTGGATCGGCGGCGTCAGGCGCACCGCTTCGTCCTTCGAGGTGGTGCGGATGTTGGTGAGCTGCTTGCCCTTGAGGACGTTGATCTCGAGGTCGTTGTCGCGGGTGTGCTCGCCGACGATCATCCCCTTGTAGACCTTGCAGCCGGGCTCGATCATCATCGGGCCGCGGTCCTCCAGCTTGAACATCGCGTAGGCCACGGCCTCGCCCTGATCGTTGGAGATCAACACGCCGTTGCGGCGGCCCTGGATGTCGCCCTTGTAGGGCGCGTAATTGTGGAACAGGCGGTTCATGATCGCGGTGCCGCGGGTGTCCGTGAGCAATTCGCCCTGATAGCCGATCAGGCCTCGCGTGGGCGCGTAGAACACCAGCCGCAGGCGGTGGCCGCCGGAGGGACGCATCTCGATCATCTCGGCCTTGCGTTCGCTCATCTTCTGCACGACGACGCCGGAGTGCTCCTCGTCGACGTCGATCACGACCTCTTCGATCGGCTCCTGCCACTCGCCGGTGGCTTCGTCCTTCTTC
This sequence comes from Bradyrhizobium sp., assembly GCA_041495185.1. Classification (GTDB taxonomy): domain Bacteria; phylum Pseudomonadota; class Alphaproteobacteria; order Rhizobiales; family Xanthobacteraceae; genus Bradyrhizobium. The sequence goes on along the minus strand of JBGQCE010000002.1, from coordinate 25,181 downwards.
AAGACGACGCGCGGACGCGATACCGAAAGCTCAAAGCCTTCGCGGCGCATGGTCTCGATCAGGATCGCAAGCTGCAATTCGCCGCGGCCCGAGACTTCCATGGAATCCTTGTCGGCGGCCTCGGTCACGCGCAGCGCGACATTGCCTTCGGCCTCGCGCAGCAGGCGGTCGCGGATCATGCGGCTGGTCACCTTGTCGCCTTCGGTGCCGGCGAGCGGTGAATTGTTGACGATGAATGACATCGACACCGTCGGCGGATCGATCGGCTGCGCCTTCAAGGGGATGTCGATGGAGGGATCGCAGAATGTATCGGCGACCGTGCCCTTGGTGAGGCCGGCAATGGCGACAATGTCGCCGGCTTCGGCCTCTTCCAGCGGCGTGCGCTCGATGCCGCGGAACGCGATAATTTTGGTGATGCGGCCGTTCTCGATCAGCTTGCCGTCGCCGCCGAGCACCTTGACGGCCTGGTTGGGCTTGATGGTGCCTGACGTGATGCGGCCGGTGATGATGCGGCCGAGATAGGGATTGGCCTCCAGAATGGTGCCGATCATGCGGAACGGACCGTCCTCGACGGTCGGCGGCGCGACGTGGCGCAGGATCAGGTCGAACAGCGGCTGCATGCCGGCGTCCTTCGGACCCTCAGGGCTTTCCGCCATCCAGCCCTGCTTGGCCGACCCGTAAAGAATCGGAAAATCGAGCTGCTCCTCGCTGGCATCGAGCGCGGCGAACAGGTCGAACACCTCGTTGATGACTTCGGTCGGCCGTGCGTCCGGACGGTCGACCTTGTTGATGACGACGATCGGCTTCAGCCCGACCTTCAGCGCCTTGGAGACCACGAATTTGGTTTGCGGCAGCGGACCTTCGGCGGCGTCCACCAGCACCAGCGCACCGTCCACCATGTTCAGGATGCGCTCGACCTCACCGCCGAAATCGGCGTGGCCCGGCGTGTCGACGATGTTGATGCGAGTGTCTTTCCACTGCACCGAGGCCGCCTTGGCGAGAATGGTGATGCCGCGCTCGCGCTCCAGATCGTTGGAATCCATCGCGCGCTCGACCACCCGCTGGTTTTCGCGATAGGTGCCGGATTGCTGCAGCAGACGATCGACCAGCGTGGTCTTGCCGTGGTCGACGTGGGCGATGATGGCGACGTTGCGAAGTTTCATAGCTCTTCTTCTGGTCGGACAATGGAGGGAACGCGATCTCGCCGGAAAGCCGGGACCCACTTTTCCGGATCGCACTCAAAAACCTGGAATTAGAAAGTCGCGCATGGCGCCCAAAAAGGAAGCCCGGCCAAAAGGACCGGGCACACCTTGCTCGTTGCGGCGCAATATAGTCAGAAATCACCGGAAAACAATGCGTTGTTGACCCGATTCAGGCGAAACGGTGAACGATTTATTTGGCCGGATTTGCCGCAATCAGCGGCTTTGCCCTACAATTTCATTTATTCGGCAATTGTCGCTGCAGCCGGGAGCCATGCGAAAGCCAAAACAAGCAAGCCTTGAGCACATCAGGGGCTTCTTCGCGAAGATGATGGCGGTCGCGAGCGGCTCGACCGATCCGCGATTTGAACGCGCATTTGAGATGGTCCGCCGCGAGGCGTTTGTCGGACCCGGACCGTGGCACATCAACGTCTATCAACGCACCGTCGAGACCCCGAGCGCCGACCCGGTCTTTCTCTATCAAAACGTACTCGTCAGGCTCGATGCGGCCAAAGGCATAAACAATGGTGAGCCTTTTCTGCATGCGACCTGGATGGGTGCCGTCGAGCCGAAGGCTGGAGATGCGATCTGCCACATTGGCGCAGGCACGGGATATTATTCGGCCATCCTGTCGGTTTTGGCGTTGCCCGACGGCATGGTGAACGCATTCGAGATCGACGAAAATTTGGCGCGCCGGGCACGTGACAATCTTGAGCCGTTCGACAACGTCTCGGTCATACAGGGCGACGCGACCCAACTGCCGCTGCCGCCGTCGGATCTGATTTACGTCAACGCGGGTGTCGTGACGCCGCCGCCTGGCTGGCTCAAAGCGTTGCGTCCGGGAGGCCGGTTGATTTTCCCATGGCGGCCGTCTCAAGCTGCCGGCCTCGCGATCATCATCTCGCGCCGGCAGGCCGGTTTCAGCGTGAAACCGTTGATGGCGTCGTATTTTATTCCCTGCGTCGGTGCATCCGACGCAGAGCAATGCCTGAAGATTCCCGACTCGCGCGAGGCATGGTCGGCGCGGTCGGTATGGTTCACCTCCGACCGCGAGCCCGATGAGACCGCGGTCGCTATTTGCGAGGGCCTGTGGTTTTCCTCGACGGAAGTCCCGGCGGACACATGATGCGCTGCAACGCTACCCCAATTTGGGATCGAGCGTTGTCGACCACAGCGCCACATCGGCGCGATCGCGTAGCGTCACCGTCATCCGGCCGCTTGCGCCGTCGATCTTGACGTGACCGAAGAACTGCATTCCGGCAGATGGCGGCAGGTTCTGCTTGTCCAGTCCCGGCGCCTTGATGAATTTCACTTCGGGGCCGAAGGTGTTGTCGAGTTCGTTCGGCCCGAAGGTTCCGGCATGCAATGGCCCGGAGACGAATTCCCAGAACGGCTCGAAATCCTGAAACTGCGCCTTGTCGGGATTGTAGTAGTGCGCTGCGGCGTAATGCACATCCGCCGTCAACCACACGGTGTTGGCGACGCCCGATGTCTTGATGAAGCGCAGGAGATCGGCGATTTCGAGCTCGCGGCCGCGCGGCGGGCCGTCGCCCTGCGCGAAGGCTTCGGAGCCCTTTTTGTTCGGCGCGTCGTCATAGACAATGATGCTGAGCGGCATGTCGGAGGCGATCACCTTCCAGGTGGCGCGTGAGTTCAGGAGTCCGCGCTTCAGCCATGCGAGTTGATCGGGCCCGAGGAAGTAGCTCTCGGGACCGTAGGCGGTTTGCTGGTTCGGGCCGTTGGGGCCGCGATAGCTGCGCTCGTCCAGCATGAAAACGTCGAGATGCGGGCCGTAGCCGAGGGTGCGATAGACCCGGCCCGGCTCGGTGAGGCTCTCGCGCATCGGATACATCTCGTGAAACGCGCGGGCCGAGCGCGCGGCGAGCAATGAGATGTCGCGTACCTTGTAGGCGGCGGGGATCTCTTTCGACGCCGACCAGTTGTTCATGACCTCGTGGTCGTCCCACTGCACGAAGATCGGCACCTCGGCATTGAAGGCGCGCACATTGTCGTCGAGGAAATTGTACTTATGCGCGGCGCGGAATTCGTCGAGGGTCTCGGCGACCTTGGCCTTTTCCGGGATGGTGACGTTCTTCCAGATCTTGCCGTCGGGCAGCTTCACCTCGGAGGGAATGATGCCGTCGGCATAGATGGTGTCGCCGGAATGCAGCAGGAAATCCGGTCTGTGCTTGCGCATGGTGGCGAAGGTGACCATACCGCCATCGTCGGGATTGATGCCCCAGCCTTGTCCGGCGACATCGCCGCCCCACACAAAACTGACGTCGCGCCGGTCGGCCGGCGCGGTGCGGAAGCGGCCGACCACGGGCTCGCTGGAAATGTCGGTGTGCGCGAGGTCGCGGAACCGCACGCGATAAAAAATATCCTGCCCGCCGGGGAGATTTTCCAGCAGCATTTTCGCAGTGAAGTCGCTCTCGGGCAGCGCCGCGATCGGCGGCAAGGCCCGTGCATTGCCGAACGATTCGGTGGTGGCGACCTCGACCATCATCTGCGACGGCCGGTCGGCGCGCGCCCATACCACGCCGCCATCGGCGCCGGTGTCGCCGGATTGCACGCCATGGGTGATTTGCGGCCGGTCGGCCGCGCGGCTGAGATAGGGCATCGCCATGGCGCCGAGCGCGCCAGCGCCGGTCGCCGCAGCAGTGGAAAGAAAACGCCGGCGCGAAAGTCCACGGGGAATGTTGCGAGGAATTCTGATCGTCATGGGAGCCTCCTTGATCGGCCAACAGGGTGCGCGATCGCTCTGACAGAGCTAGGAAGATTTTGTGACGGTTGGATTACAGCGACGGCAGATTACAAGGTTCCGGTGGCCCGGAACTGCGCGCCCGCCCGTTGCAGGTTTTGCGGCATGCTGATCAGCAACGCCCTGCGGTCGGCGACCGCATTGTGGAATTGATCGAGCGCTATATTGAAGGCGGTCAACGCGCCTTCCTCGATCGCGCCATCTTCGAAGCAGTGCAGCGTATCGCGCAGGATATCGTCCGCCTCGGTCTGCATCTGGTCGAGTTCTTCGGTCGAATCGCTGCGCCGCGCCGCCGCAATCATCTCCAGCAGGCGTTCGCGCAATGAGCTGTTGTTGGTGCGCTCGTCCTTTTTCAGGTAGCCCGCGAACCACGCGCCCGCGGAGCCCATCGCCGACAGCGCCATCAGCCCCCACCAGATGTAATCGCTGTAGCGATCGAGGAAGGTTTTCTCCTCGCCATCGACAAAGGCTGCGGCGCCCGGATGCACCGGAATAGCGGCATCCTTGTCGGTATCCGGGGTCTCGATTTTCGCGGCCAGCGGGAATTCCGTCATGACCGACTGCCGGATCGCAAACAGCTGCCGGGTGAAGGCGGCAATCGTCGATTCCGAAAGACCTTTGCGCGCGACGATGTGATGGGAGAAGCTGATCGTCTTCACCTCATCGTCGGGCTTGGCGGGCGAACCGCCGAAGGCGCCGGCTGGAATTTCCGACGCCTCGTACATCGAGTGGTTTTGCGCAATCGCCTCGGCCGAATCGATCGCGAGGAAGGTCGGCGTTCCGCCGTCGCGCGTCGATGCATTGATCGCATCCGCGGTGATCTTGCTGTTGACCGGCCCGGCGGCGAGATAGGCATCCGCCCTCTGGTTGCGGATGGCCTCCGCGGCCTCGCTGGCCGGAAACTGAACGATATCGACCTTGCCGGGGTCGACGCCATATTGCTGCAGGATCACCTTGAGCAGATTGACATTGGCCTGGGTGCGGCCGACCACGCCGACGCGGCGTCCGGCGAGCTGCGTAATTTTGGTGATCTTCGGACCGGATTTCTTGCCCTTGGCCTTAGCAGGCGGCGGCACCCACAGCACCGCCACGTTCTTGCGCAGCGTCGCGACCGCTTGCGCATTTTTCGGCACGTCGAGATCGCCGCGAATGATCGCGAGATCGACCTTGCCGTCGGCAAGTGCCTGCGCGCTCGCCGTCGCGCCATCGGTCTGGATCGGACGCAAACGGACAGAGCTGTGTGCAAAGGCCTGCGTCAGCGTCTGGACAACCTTGAGATCGTCGCTGTTCGGAGGACCGACCGCGATCCGCAAGGTCACCGGCCGCATCGCAAAGTAATAAGCGCCCACCAGCGCGCCGACGATGGCAAGAATTCCCGCCAGCGTGACGAACATCATCTGCCGTTTGGCCGAGCGCGCCGAAGGCGGCGCCGGCGGTCCGGCAAGTTCGAGGCCCCCGGTCATCGATCTGGCAAACAATCTCTTGAGGTCCAATTTCATATTGCCAATATGGTTACATGGTCATTGTAGCAAATTTCCCGCCAGCGCGGGGTTCCATCTGCGACATGGTTACCGGCCGGCCCTGGACCGGCTTTGTCGCCTAATTGGGGCTGACACTCCGAGGGTCTCGTTCGGTGTTAGGGTAATATGGGTCACGAAACGGGAGGCTGTTATGGCGGAGCGGCTATCGGCGGAGGCGCGAAAATCGGCCCTGAAGGGGTTGCCGGGGTGGACCGAGGTGCCGGGCCGCGAGGCGATTGCACGAACCTTCGTTTTCAGGGATTTCAACGAAGCGTTCGGGTTCATGTCCCGCGCAGCGCTGGTGGCCGAAAAAAGCGATCATCACCCGGAATGGCGTAATGTTTACAAGACGGTGGAAGTGGTTCTGGCGACCCATGACGCCGACGGCGTCACCTCGCTCGATATCGAGCTCGCAAAAGCCATGAATGCGATCGCCAAACAGCTCGGCGTCGGCTGAAACAATCCCATACAATCTTGCGGCGGCCGCGCGACATCCCCAACTTCTGAAGATGTGTCCGCCGCGGCGATCTGCCGCGCCTGCCGTGAGGGAGCCCAGGCAATGATGTCAGAGCATACGGTTGGTTTCGAGCCGGCCGACAGGCTGGCGAAAGACCGCGACAGCCTGCGCCGGCGCTTCTGGATCAAGCTGAAGCAGGTCGTGGCAAAACTTCCGTTCGCCGAGGATCTGCTCGCCGCCTATTACTGCGCGTTCGACAAGCAGACGCCGCGCCATGTGCAGGCGGCGCTGTTAGGGGCCATCGCCTATTTCATCCTGCCGTTCGATTTCATTCCGGACATGCTGCCGGTGCTCGGCTTCACCGACGATGCCGCCGTGCTCGCAACCGCGATCCGGCTGGTCGCGATCCACATCACGCCGGAGCATCGCGACGCTGCCCGCGCCGCGCTGAAGCGGGTGGGCAGCGTTGGTTCGGATGACCCCGAGGGTGAGATCTGAACGTCCTGGCCTAGGGACGGCAGTTCAAATCTCTTTTCTTTGTTTGAGTATGATCTTTTCGGAAAACCGGTTCCTACTTTTCCGGATCATGCTCTACCGCTGTTTTTGCGCCGCCCTGACCTGTGCCCGGGCATTTTGCTCGGCTTCCCATGTCTGGAACTGCTTGAACAGCGCTTCCCTGTCGGCATCGGAGGGCAGCTTTCCCGTCGACGATGCGTTCTGCTTCAGGAACTCGTCAAACCTCACGCGCGCAACAGGCTCGATTCCGTGGCTATCAAGCCATTGCTTGGCGGCGGGGAAGCGTTGCCAGTCCTGAAGCGGGGCCGACAGCGAAACCTCTTTCCATTTCGGATGGAAGGGCGGCTTCTGGAAGGCGGGAAATTTCGTGAAAAAGTTTTCCACAAACAGCGCGACCTTTCGATATCGGTCGGTATTGGGTGCCCAATTATAGGCCGCAAGCACCGCCGGCACCGCGATGGTGTCAACCTGCTCCTGATCCGAAATCAGGTTGGGATAGTCCTTCGACGAAAGGCTCGCGGGCAGATAGTCGCCTTGCAGCGGCTTCTCGTAGTTGACCGTCACCAAATGGAACCGATCGTCCTTGAAACTGCTCACGGACTTGTACGGCTTGCCACCACAAACGATCACGGCGTCGATTTCGCCGGCCTTCAATTTCTCCATCGCGATGCGTTGCTCAATATACACGACCTTTGGTTTCATTCCGAGTCGCTCGAACACGGTCAGCGCAGTGACGAAGGTGCCGCCATTGGGAAGGTCGACGCTCACGGTCTTGCCATCGAGATCCCTGAGATTGCGGACCGATTTCGACGCGATGACATGCATCTCTTCATTGAAAAGCTTGGTCACATATGTGAATTGTTTCTTGATGTCCTTGGCGAAGCCTTTTTTCTCGAGATAGTCGAGCGTGTCAGACCGCACGATTCCGAGATCGACGCCCTGAAGGAACAGGATGTCGGCGATGCTCTGGACCGAGCCGCGGCCGACAATCGAGAGGACGCGCAGCTTGTTGCCGTCATCGAGGACCGAGGCCAGGTCGGCGCCGAACTGAACATAGGTGCCGCCGATGGTGCCGGACATCACCGTCACCGTGTTGGCGTTGAGGGACTTCTTTGTCTCCACCGATCCGAACTGGAATATCGCCTTGAGGCTTTCGCTGACCTTTGCCGGATCATATTCCGTTTCATCGGCCCTGGCCGCGAACGCGCAAGCCGTCATCATGGCGATGATCGCCAACCTTAGTAAACGCTGCATGGTGTTCCCCTGGTTTCGTAAAGGCTAATTCTGCATTTGAGCTAGACGCTGCTTCGCATCCAGTGAACCGAGCCGGGCCGCCTTCTGGTACCACTCGCGCGCCATCGCCGGATCGGGAGTGATGCTTCGCATATCCTGCTTTCCAAGCACGGCCGGATCGTAGGTCTGCGCCAACATCAGCGCGGCGCTGGCCTCCTGCGCGTCCGCCGCCCGTTCGAGCAGCAATCGGGCAGGCGCGATGTCGCCGATCTCGATCAGGCCCTTTGCCCGCTTCAACAGCGTCGCAAGCTCGTCGGGAGCCAGATGTCTTGCCGGCGGAGCGGCCGGAGCGGCTGGAGCAGCTAGAGCGGCTGGAGCAGCTGCGGGTGGCTGACGGATTTCAGGTGGGCTCTGATGGGCGCTTCTCAATGCTGCCGCAATTTCGTCGCGCGTCGGCGCGGCCATTGCGGCTGGCGTCGAAGCCCGAACGCCGACGGTTGTTTGAGCTGCCGGTGTTGACGGTTCGGTGCTTGCCAATCGAACGGGGACCGAGGGCTCCGATGCCGATTTCGCGAGGACGCCGGTCTGACCTGGCGATGTGCCGATCAGCGACGCCTTGGCATTGGCAAAGAGAGCGAGCGGGTTCTCCACGGATACAATGGCGAAAGCGATCGCCGCCGCCGATGCCGTAAAAATGCCTACTTTGAGAATCCGCGGCCAGACAGGTGATCGGCTCCGGTTCCTCTCCCCGCCGGTTCCGAAACCGCGCTGCCTGGGTGCTTCGGGATCATCGGAGAGGAAGAGCGGCATGGAGTCTTCCGGAGGGAAGTAGCTCTGCGTCGCCGTCGATGGCGTAGACGATCCATAAGCCGTATATTCAGGGCTGCTTGCCTCTTCGTCAAACGGCTCGATCATCTGCTCGTCGTAGGGAGTAAGCTTGATATCTCGTGCCATGATGATGCCTCCACGCACTACGCAACATCGGGGCATCCCGGCATCAGTCTTCTTATTGTCGCCGCCCGGGAGTTCCCGTTACCCGACCTTTAACTCGCATTGCGAATCAGTCCAAAACGCGACAATCACCGGCGCGATTTAGGAGATATCTTGATTTAATTTGGGCAACACCGCACAATTTGTTGAAATAAGTTCCTGAAATTTTTAATTGAAACCGGGATTTAGCGCGGGCTTTGAGTCCGTGAAATGGCCCCGCCATAAATCGCGCGAATGTGGCGAACATCGACTTCGCAGCATGGCGATGACGACTTCTGCGAAGCAACGCGCGAAAAAACGACGCGCGTCACACCACATCAGGGATGCAGGATCACCTTGCCCATCGCCTTGCGGCCCGCGAGCACTTTCAGGGCGTCTGCGGTTTGCGCCAGCGGGAAGGTGCGGTCGACATGCGACGATATCTTGCCTTCCGCGGTCCACTTCACGAGCTTTTCCAGATTGGCGCGGTTCTTTTCCGGGTTGAGCCGCGCCCATGCGCCCCAGAACACGCCGCGGATATCGCAGCCTTTCAGGAGCGCCAGGTTGAGCGGCATCTTCGGGATGTCGCCGGCGGCGAATCCGATCACGAGGAAGCGGCCTTCCCATGCGATCGAACGCAGTGAGGCCTCGGCGTAAGTGCCGCCGACCGGGTCAAAAATAATATCGGCGCCCTTGCCGCCCGTCAGCCGCCGCAAGCCGTCCTTGAGGTCTTCCTTGGCGTAATTCAGCCCGAGCTCGGCGCCGTGCGCTTTGGCGAATTCAAGCTTTTCGTCCGATGACGCGCAGGCGATCACCTTCAGGCCCATCAGTTTGCCGAGTTCGCATGCCGCGAGACCCGTGCCGCCGGCGGCCCCTAGCACCGCCATGGTCTCTCCGGGTTTCAGGCTGGCGCGATCTTCCAGCGCATGCAGCGCGGTGCCGTAGATGATGATGATCCCGGCGGCGCGATCGAAATCCAGATTGTCGGGAATCTTGACGATGGAATTGGCCGGCAGCGCGATCTTTTCGCGCGCGCCATTGTGGCCGCAGGACGCCACCACGCGATCGCCGGCCTTCAGGTCGGTGACCCCTGCGCCGACGCTTTCGATGACGCCCGCGACTTCGGCGGCCGGTGAAAACGGAAACGGCGGCTTGATCTGGTATTTGCCCTGGATCATCAGGAGATCGAAGAAATTCAGCGCCGCCGATTTAATTGCGATCACGGCCTCACCGGGGCCGGCCACGGGATCCGGCACTTCCGTCAGCACGAGATCGTCGGGGCCGCAATATTGCGAGCAGAGAATGGCTTTCATGGACACACCTGATTTTCGGACGCACAAATGACGCCTGTCAGCTTCATGCCGGATTTGAAGCCGGGCTACAATACAGCGGGAAGGAATGGAACAATGTTTGAAAAAGGCCTGCTGGCGGGAAAGCGGATACTGGTCACCGGCGGCGGCTCCGGGCTTGGCGCCGCGATGGGGCGTCGCTTCGTCGAGCTCGGCGCCGAACTGATCATCTGCGGCCGCCGGCTTGAATTGCTGGAGGCAACCGCCGCGCAGATGCGCAGCGATCCCGGCGGCAAGGTCACCGCGATCAGATGCGACCTTCGCGACGGCGCCGCGGTCGATGCCATGCTCGACGCGATCTGGCGCGACGGGCCGATCGACGTGCTGGTCAACAATGCGGCTGCGACCTTCATTGCGCAGACCGAGCATCTGTCGTTTCGCGCAGCCGATGCCATTCTCGCTCCCACGCTGCACGGCGCGATGTATTGCACGCTCGGTGCCGGCAGGCGCTGGATCGAGGGCAAACACAAGGGCGTGGTGCTGAGCATCCTCTCGACCTCGACCATTACCGGCCGCGCCTTCACGGTACCCTCTGCGATGGCGAAATCAGCCATTCTCGCGATGACCAGGAGCCTGGCTGTGGAGTGGGGACCCAGGGGCATCCGCACGGTAGCGATCGCGCCCGGCGCGTTTCCGACCGCGGGCGCATCAGGCCAGCTTCGCCCCGAGGGCCGCGACGAAGGCTGGGCCTCCAGAAATCCAATCGGCCGCGTCGGCGAACATCGCGAGCTTGCCGATTTGGCGAGTTTCCTGATTTCCGATGCGGCCGGCTACATCAATGGCGAGATGGTGGTGCAGGATGGCGGCTCGCACCTGCGCAGTTCCGGCGCCGAGGATCTCTTGCAATGGACCGACGCGCAGTGGGAGAAGCAGCGGGCGGCGCGGTCGAAAAGCTGACGATGCGCGCGCCGGAATTCGCGATACGCCGGGTCGGCGATCCCTAACTGCCTTCCCAAAAAGACATTTTCCGGCTATCCATCGCCGGTGTGACAAGGAGATGTCGGGCCATCTTCCAGTCACAATAATGAGGGAACCAGTTTTGGTGATGTCCGTGCGGCGAATGCTGACAGTCTTGGGGCTAAGTGTGCTGGTGTGCGGGGTCGCAATCCCTGTACAGGCGCAGAACGCGTCGTCGAAGGCCTCGAAGGGCGCTGCCAAGCCTGCGGCGGCAAAGCCGGAAGCGAAGCCTGCTGCCATTTCGGGCGGTGCGGAGCCGACGCTGATCGGCCAGTTCGGCACCTGGGGTGCCTATGCCGCAACGCCGAATGGCAAGAAGGTGTGCTTCGCGCTGGCAAAACCTTCGTCGTCAAAAACCAATCCGCCGAATCGTCCGCGCGACCCGGCCTATGCCTTCGTCTCCACGCGCCCGGCGGAAAAAGTCACCAACGAAGTTTCAGTCATGATCGGCTACACGCTGAAGCCGGGCTCGGAATCGACGCTCGAGGTCGGCGGCGCTTCCTACGCGATGTACACTCAGGGCGATGGCCTCTGGATCAAGAATGCCGCCGAGGAAGAGCAGATGGTCGATGCGATGCGCAAGGCCGCCGACGTGACGGTCAAGGGCATGTCGGCAAAGGGCACCGAGACCACGGACACCTTTTCGCTGAAGGGGCTTTCGCAGGCGCTCGACAGGCTGGCGCAGGACTGCAAGCGCTAGGCGACTTTCACCGTTAAAATCGATGCATTTGGTGGCTTTCCAGCGGACCATGGAAGGCCTATCTGATGTTCCATGAATGAGACAATGACCAGCACTTCCATCAAGGCCAGTTCCGGTGCAAACGCGCCCCTGGAAAAGATTGCGCTTGAAACCTACGTGCCCCCGGCAAAGCCCTCGCTGGTCGGACTGTCGCGGGCCGAGATCGCAGAACGGCTCGGCGGAATCGGCGTCGCCCCAGTTCAGCGCAAGATGCGGGTGCAGCAGCTGTGGCACTGGATCTATGTCCGCGGCGCGCAGAATTTCGGCGAGATGACCAGCATCTCCAAGGATATGCGGGCGCAACTCGAACAGCATTTCACAGTGGCGCGTCCCGAGGTGGTCGCCGAACAAGTCTCCAACGACGGCACCCGCAAATGGCTTTTGCGATTGCCGAGCGGCGACAGCATTGAGAAGGCGCATGAAGTCGAGTGCGTCTACATCCCGGAAACCGACCGTGGCACGTTGTGCGTTTCCTCGCAGGTCGGCTGCACGCTGAATTGCTCGTTCTGCCACACCGGCACGCAACGTCTGGTGCGCAATCTCACCGCGGGTGAGATCGTCGGCCAGATCATGGTGGCGCGCGATCGCCTCAATGACTGGGCCGACCGTGAAACCCCGACCGGCGGCCGCCTCGTCACCAATGTGGTGATGATGGGCATGGGCGAGCCCTTGTATAATTTCGAAGCGGTGCGCGATGCGCTGCTGATCGTCGCCGACAATGAGGGCATCGGCATTTCCCGCCGCCGCATCACGCTGTCGACCTCGGGCGTGGTGCCGAACATCATCCGGACCGGCGACGAAATCGGCGTCATGCTGGCGATCTCGCTGCATGCGGTGCGCGACGAACTGCGCAACGAGCTGGTGCCGCTGAACCGCAAATATCCGATTCAACAATTGCTGCAGGCCTGCCGCGATTATCCCGGTTCGTCCAATGCGCGGCGCATCACTTTCGAATATGTAATGTTGAAGGGCGTCAACGATTCGCTTGAAGACGCCAAGCTGCTGGTGAAGCTCCTGAAGGGGATTCCGGCCAAGATCAATCTGATTCCGTTCAATCCGTGGCCGGGCACGCGTTATGAATGTTCCGATTGGGACCAGATCGAGAAATTCTCGGAATATATTTTCAACGCCGGTTATTCCTCGCCGGTGCGCACGCCGCGCGGCCGCGACATCCTCGCCGCCTGCGGCCAGTTGAAATCGGAGACCGAGAAATTGTCGGTGCGCGAGCGGCAAGCGCTGCGCGCCATGGCGATGACGGATTGAGGCTCGCAGATGGTGCTCATCGCGCGCATCTTCGTTATCATCTTCGCGTTTCTGGTCGCCTGCATGGCGGCCGCCACCGCGGTGATGGTTGCGTTCCTGACGCTCGATCAGACCGATTTCACCCGTCCCACGGCCGATCCTGAAGCGATCCTGGCGGTCATCGGGTTGTCCTCCGTCCTCTTGTCCGGGTACGCGCTGCTGCCCTTCATGCTCGTCGTCGCGCTTGCCGAGGGCTTTCGGCTGCGCTCGGCGCTGTTTTGCGCGCTCGCTGGCGGGGCGCTGGCGCTCGTCCTGACATTCGTCAGCTATAGCAACGTGCACGATCGCGAGATCATGGTTGGAGCAGGCATACTCGCCGGTCTCGTGTATTGGGCGATCGCCGGACGCAATGCGGGCGCTTGGCGCAAGGCACACCCGCTACCGCCGCCCTTGATCCGCGCGTGAGAACAAGAGCCGCAGCGCGCCATGGCGATGACGGACCAGGGCACACAAAGTTAGAGTTCGTCGTGGCCGGACATAGTGGTCTGCCTCGCACAGACCACGTATGCTTGGCGGCGCTCCCGGCCATCCACCTCTCTAAAGGGTTTCGACGAAGCAAGACGTGGATACCCGGCATAAAGCCGGGCATGACGGTTGAGAGGTTCGTGCTAATGTTCTTGATGGATTTAGCTCCATGGTATTGATCGGCCGCTTATTCGTCATCCTGTTCGGATTTCTCGCCGCATGCCTGGTGGCGGGAATGATCGTGGTCGGCGCGGTGCTGTTTCCCGAATTCAGCGATCTCGGAACCGGCCCGGTCGATTCCGGCGCGCTGAACATCGTGCTCGGTTTCGGCTTCATCTTTATCAGCGGGTTTGCCTTGCTGCCGGCGATGATCGTGGCCGCGATCACCGAGGCGTTTTACATCAGGGGCGCGTTGACCTACGCGGTTGGCGGCGGCCTGGTTGGTCTCGCCTGCTATCTCGGCCTTGTTTCGTTCGACCCAGAAACGCTTCGCTTCGATGGCATCGTTCGCCGTCATCTCGAAATCATGACCGGCGCGGGGATCGTCGCGGGCGTCGTCTATTGGATGATCGCGGGCCGCAATGCCGGCGCCTGGCGCGAACCGCGGCGCCCGATGACGCCGCCGCCGCCGTTGCCGTCGCACTCACCTTCACCGCCGTCATCGTGAAGGGCGCGTCTCGAAGCCTTTTCATCACCGGCCTCCTCGGCTAAACCCCGCGCCATGAACCGATCAGGACTTTTCATGGCGCTGGGCCTGGCGCTGGTTGTCGGATTGCTGTTCGGGATCTATCCCGAACTCGATCTGAAACTGGCCGCCTTGTTTTACGATCCCGCGACCAAAGCCTTTCCGCTCAAGCTCGACACGCTGGCCGCGATCGTGCGCGACGGCGCGATGTGGATCGCGTGGGGCCTTGCACTGCCGGCAATTATCGCGCCGCTCGTCAAGCTGGTGCGGCCGGAGCGGCCGCCGTTGATTCCTGGGCGTGCGATCATCTTTCTGCTTGTCACCTTGATTCTATCCGCGGGCGTTCTGACCAATCTCACCTTCAAGAGCTATTGGGGCCGGCCGCGCCCGGTGGTGGTCACGCAGTTCAACGGCGATCAGCAGTTCGTGCCGTGGTGGGATCCGCGCGGGGCTTGCGGCCGCAACTGTTCGTTTTTCTCCGGCGAGGGCGCCACCGCATTCTGGACCTACGCGCCCGCGGCGCTGACGCCCCCGGCATGGCGGCCGCTGGCTTTTGCCGCCGCGACCCTGTTCGGCGTGATCACGAGCGTGCTGAGGATGGCGTTCGGCGGACACTTCTTCACCGACGTCGCCGCCGCAGGGCTGGTGACGTTTCTGGTGGTCTGGCTGGCATACGCCTGCATTTATCGCTGGCGTCGGACCCGGTTATCCGACGAGCGCATCGATGCCGTGATGACGCGGCTGGCCTGGCCCAGCTACCGCCTCGTGCAGCGATGGCGCGGACGCGAAGTGGGGCCGGATCCGTCCGTGTGAGCGCTTGCGCAAGAGGTCTTTCTGCCTGTAATCAATTTGCGCGTATTCCGATCGCAAAACCGGCATCCACCCCCGGATCAAGTCCGAGGGCATGCTTTTGCGGAATACGCGCGTGTCCCGGCAAGCTTCCACGGTATTCAAATTCAGCAGGGTTTTCATGAGCAAGGACGTGAAGAAGGTGGTGCTCGCCTATTCGGGCGGTCTGGACACCTCGATCATCTTGAAGTGGCTGCAGACCACCTATGGCTGCGAGGTCGTGACCTTCACCGCCGATCTCGGCCAGGGCGAGGAGCTCGAGCCCGCGCGGCAGAAGGCGCTGCTGCTCGGCATCAAACCGGAGAACATCTTCATCGAGGATTTGCGCGAGGAATTCGTCCGCGACTACGTGTTTCCGATGTTCCGCGCCAACGCGGTCTATGAGGGGCAGTATCTGCTGGGTACGTCGATCGCGCGGCCGCTGATCGCGAAGAAGCAGATCGAAATCGCCGAGAAGGTCGGCGCCGACGCGGTGTCGCATGGCGCCACCGGCAAGGGCAACGATCAGGTCCGCTTCGAACTTGGCTACTATGCGCTGAAGCCCGACATCACCATCATCGCGCCGTGGCGTGAATGGGATTTTCGTTCGCGCGAGCAGTTGATCGCGTTCGCGGAAGCGCACCAGATTCCGATCGCCAGGGATAAGCGCAACGAGGCGCCGTTCTCGGTCGACGCCAACCTGCTGCACACCTCGAGCGAAGGCAAGGTGCTCGAGGATCCGGCGCAGGAGGTGCCGGATTACGTCTACTCGCGCACCATCGATCCCGAGAAGGCGCCGGACAAGGCGACCTATATCACCATCGATTTCGAGAAGGGCGATGCCACCGCGATCGACGGCAACAAGCTGTCGCCCGCCACGTTGCTGGCGAAACTCAACGAACTCGGCCGCGCCAACGGCATCGGGCGGCTTGATCTCGTCGAAAACCGCTTCGTCGGCATGAAGTCGCGCGGCATGTACGAGACGCCGGGCGGTACCATTCTGCTAAGCGCCCATCGCGGCATCGAATCGATCACGCTCGACCGGGGGGCTGCGCATCTCAAGGACGAACTGATGCCGAAATATGCCGAGCTCGTCTATAACGGCTTCTGGTTCGCGCCGGAGCGCGAGATGCTGCAGGCGGCGATCGATCACAGCCAGCAATACGTCACCGGCCGCGTTCGGCTGAAACTCTACAAGGGCAATGTCATCGTGGTCGGCCGCGAGAGCAAGTATTCGCTGTACGATCAGGATCTCGTCACCTTCGAGGAGGGCGCGGTCGCCTACGACCACCGCGATGCCGCGGGCTTCATCAAGCTCAACGCGTTGCGGCTGCGCACGCTCGGCCAGCGCAAGAAGAATCTGGGGCTGTAGGGCGCGCTGCGGCGTAGTTTCTATTTCCGTCGTCCCGGCGAACGCCGGGACCCATAACCACCGGCTTTCGTTGTTTCAGAAGGTATCCGCCTCGGCGCTCAAACGAGAAGCCGCAGCGTATGGGTCCCGCTTTCGCGGGGACGACTCGCTGAGAAATACCACTAACGAAAATGGCCGGGATTTCTCCCGGCCATTTCATTTTAGCGAGTACGTCGCCTCACCTCGGCGGCGCGATGCCCGGCGGCGGGGGCGGCAGCGATGCCGTTCCGCCATTGAGCAAGGGCGTGATGCGGCGGATGGTGACGCGGCGGTTGATGCGGCTCGGCCCGCTCGTCTGCTCTTTCAGATATTGCGAACCGTAGCCTTGCGAGGTCAGGTTTTCCGCAGGCACGCCGAACTGCTGCGTCAGCAATTCGGCCGCGGATTGGGCGCGTCGATCCGACAGCGACAGATTATCGACGTCGTTGCCCACCGCGTCGGTGTGGCCCTCGATCAGGAACACCTCGCGCGGGTTGCGCGCGATCGCCTGATTGAGGCCGTCCGCGATCGCCTGCAGCTTAGCTGCCTGATCGGGGGGAATCTCCCACGATCCGGTCTCGAAGTTGATGCTGTTGAGATCGATGCTCGGCATCAACTGCCGCACTGACGGGCTGTAGCGGATTTCGTCGAGCGAATAACGCCGCTCGATCCGGTCCACCGGCGGCGCCAGCATGGTGTCGTAAATCAATTCCGGCGACGCGTACTCGGCGTCGACGATGTAGCGATCGTAGGGAATGCGGATCACCGGCGGCGGCAGGTCGACATAGAACCCGCCGATCCCGCGCGGGCCGCGATAACTGTTGTCGATAATGATGATCTCGCGGCCGCGCTCATCCCTGCGAATCCGGCGCAGCAACTGACCGTCGCGGCCGATCACGGTGATGATCTGGGTGCCGTCGGGGCGAATCACAATGGTGCGGGTTTCGCCGCCGACCTGCCGGGTCTGGATATCGCGCGCGCCGTAGCGGAATCGTTCCTCCTCGTTATGACGAATGAAGAACTGACCGCCGGGATCGCGCACGATGATGCGGCCGGGTTCGGTGAAGACGGTGCGGCCGCCTTCCTGGGTTTCACGCCGCGCCCCACGGAAGTCATCCATGCGGCGAGGTCCCTGTGCCGCGGCACCCGGAGCGATGGGTGCCAAGGCCTGAGCGGGCGGTGGTGCGGCCGGAATCGGCGCGCTTACCGTTGGCGGCGGACGACGCACGAGCGGTGCGGCTCCGGGCGGCAAGGCGGTTTGCCCAGCACCCGGTGCGGCGCCCGGCGATGCCGGAACGGCACTCGGAGCCAGGGTGCTCGGGGGCGGTCCGGTACGCGGCGTCGGCGGGGGCGGCGTACCCGCGGCTCCGCCTGCGGCCGGCGGTGCTGCTCCCGGCGGGATGGCCGACGCCGGAGGCAATTGATTTGCCCCTGTGGGCGGCGGCGTGGAAGGCGCAGGCTGAGGCGACGGTGTTGTCGCAGGCAGCGTGCTTGATGCCGGAGGCAATTGTTTTGCCCCTGTGGGGGGTGGCGTGGAAGGCGCAGGCTGAGGCGACGGTGTTGTCGCAGGCAGCGTGCTTGACGCCGGAGGCAATTGTTTTGCCCCTGTGGGCGGCGGCGGAACCGGAGTTGGCGCGCTCTTCTGCAGCGGCTGCACGGCAGGTGCAGGACTCGGAGGGGCCGGGGGCTTCGGTGCAGCAGGCGACGGCGCTGCCGCGGGAGGAGTCGGCGGCGTGGGACGCGGCGGAGGAGCCGCAACAGGCGGCGGCGGTGGCGGTGTTGGACGCGGCGGAGGTGCCGCAGCAGGAGGCGGAGGTGTGGGCCGGGGCGGAGGTGCGGCGGCCGGAGGTGGTGGCGGCGCGGGCCGGGGCGGCGGTGCAGCAGCGGGAGGTGGCGGCGCGGGCCGGGGTGGCGGTGCTGCCGCAGGAGGCGGGGGCGCCGGACGTGCGGGCGCAGCGGCGGGCGGCGCTGCCTTCGGCGGCTGCTTGGGTTTGCCATCGGGGCCGACTTCGCCGGCACCCTGCGCCACAACCAGTGGCGCGGCTTGCGCGTGCGATGGCGAGGCAGCGAATTGCATGGCCGCAAGAGCCGTAAGCGCGGTGGTGGCAAGCAGTAAAAGACGAAGTCTGGTCATGATGGTCAAAGTCCCCGGAAAAATCTTGGCAACAAGGTCTGGCGATCAACGAATAGACGTTAGGCCGGATTGTGGCGGCCTTCAAAGACGGACCTGTTTTTATTTCTGAATACGCAAAGTCCAGATACGCCCTTGTTCATTGCGCATTCAGACGATCGTTTCAAACCGTACTTTCGCTTGTCCCCTGCGGCATATCAATTGTGCACCCGGCAGATCGGCAATTCCACTGGTATCGGTGGGTCGGACAGGTCCCGCGGTCCGATCGGCGGACGGGCTCATGTTCGACAACGATACGACGGCGACAATGTTCCCCGGGCTTTGAGCCAGATGGAAATTCAGCCGCGCACCAATAGTGTGTTGCTGCGGGTCTTGCCGGTCTCGACGTAGCCGCGCGCGCGCATGTCGGCGATGCAGTCGTCCTGCCATTCGTTCCGCGACAGATGTTCGATCACCACCGCGCGCGGCCACAGGCGTTGCGGCGCCTCCCTGAAGAAGCCGGTCAGGACGCGGTCCTCAAAACCCTCGATATCGATCTTCAGCGCATCGACGTGGCCCACGCCGGTGTCGCCGAGAATGCGCTCCAGCCGCAACGACGGCACCCGGATGGCATTGCCCGCGCGTTCGCCTGACACGATGTGGCTGGCGCCAAGATTGTCGCCGTCGGTCTCGATCATCAGTTCGCCGTCGGAAGGGCCGGCCGCCGCGGCCACGAGGATAACCTGGGTAAAGCCGGATGCGGCACGGTTGAACGCAAGCCGCGCATGGGTGACAGGATGCGGCTCGATCGCGATCACTTTTCCATTTGCGCCGACGTGACGCGCCAGCACCATGGCATAGGTGCCGACATTGGCGCCGACATCGACGAACACGCCGCCGGCAGGCGTGTGTGCGCGCAGAAAATCCAGCTCCTCGAGATTATAATCGGGATTGAACAGGGCGCCGCGCTCGGTGGCGCTGGCCTGATGATAGAATCGAAACGACGCGCCCTGATACCGGACATCGACCGGACCCGCGCGCAGCAAATTGACCAGCCGCGACAGCATCGGGCGGAACGCGCCGCGCTTCAGCCGGGAGCGTTGCGCGAGCGAGATGATCGCAGCTTGCGCAGGCGTAGGCGCGAGCGCGCCGAACGGGGGCGATGCCGGATCGTTGGCTGCGGCGATGCCGGGCGGAGGGGCTGATAGCGTCAAGATTTTCTCGCGGGAGACGTGCGGCTGCCGCGCCTACATAGCCGACTTCGCGGACCGCTCCAACGGCCGGCGCGGAGCCTGCGTCAGATCTGGCGCTCGACCATCTTCAGCTTGAGTTCGGCAATGGCCTCGGCGGGATCGAGGCCCTTCGGGCAAGCCTTGGCGCAGTTCAGGATGGTGTGGCAACGATAAAGCCTGAACGGGTCCTCAAGATTGTCGAGCCGCTCGCCGGTAGCTTCGTCGCGGCTGTCCTTGACCCAGCGGTTCGCCTGCAGCAGTGCGGCCGGGCCGAGATAACGGTCGCTGTTCCACCAATAGCTCGGGCACGAGGTCGAGCAGCAGGCGCACAGGATGCATTCATAGAGCCCGTCGAGCTTTTCGCGGTCCTCGTGGCTCTGCCGCCATTCCTTCTGCGGGGTCGGCGAAGTGGTCTTCAGCCACGGCTCGATCGAAGCATATTGCGCGTAGAAATTGGTCAGGTCGGGCACCAGGTCCTTCACCACGGGCTGGTGCGGCAGCGGATTGACCTTCACCGCGCCGTCCTTCACGTCGTGCATCGACTTGGTGCAGGCCAGCGTGTTCTGGCCGTCGATGTTCATGGCGCAGGAGCCGCAGACGCCTTCGCGGCAGGAGCGGCGGAAGGTCAGCGTCGGGTCGACGTGGTTCTTGATCCAGATCAGCGCATCGAGAACCATCGGGCCGCAGTCGTTGGTATCGATGTAATAGGTATCGACGCTGGGATTTTTGCCGTCATCCGGATTCCAGCGATAGACCTTGAGCTCGCGCGTCTCGGTCGCGCCCGCCGGCTTCGGCCAGGTCTTGCCGCCGCTGATCCTTGAATTTTTCGGCAGTGCGAATTCAACCATGCTGTCAAGCCTTCGCTGTCGTCATCAGTACACCCGCGGTTTCGGCGGGATGTACTGCACGTCATTGGTCATCGTGTAGTCGTGCACCGGGCGATAATCGATTGACGTATTACCGCCGTCGTCGATCCACGCCAGCGTGTGCTTCATCCAGTTCTTGTCGTCGCGGTCGGGGAAATCCTCGCGTGCATGCGCGCCGCGGCTCTCAGAGCGGTTCGCCGCCGAATCCATCGTCACCACGGCCTGTACGATCAGGTTGTCGAACTCCAGCGTTTCGACCAGATCGGAATTCCAGGTCAGCGAGCGGTCGGTCACCGCGATGTCGCTGATGCCGCCATGCACCTTGTGAATCAGGTTGTGCCCTTCGTTCAGCACTTCACCGGTGCGGAACACCGCGCAATTGTTCTGCATCACATGCTGCATGCTGTCGCGCAGTTTCGCCGTCGGCGTGCCGCCGGAGGCATAGCGATAATGATCGAGCCGCCCGAGCGCCTTGTCGGCCGAACCAGCCGGCAGTTCCGGCTGCGTGCCGTTCGGCGTCAGCTTTTCCGCGCAGCGCAGTGCGGCGGCGCGGCCGAACACCACAAGATCGATCAGCGAATTGGAGCCGAGGCGGTTGGCGCCATGCACGGAGACGCAGGCCGCCTCGCCCACTGCCATCAGGCCCGGCACCACGAAATTGTCGTCGCCGTTCTTCTTGGTCAGCGCTTCGCCGTGGAAGTTGGTAGGAATCCCGCCCATGTTGTAATGCGCGGTCGGCACGATCGGGATCGGCTCGCGCGTCACATCGACATTGGCGAAAATCCGCACCGTTTCCGAAATTCCCGGCAGCCGTTCGTGCAGCACCTTGGGATCGAGATGGTCGAGGTGCAGGAAGATGTGATCTTTCTTCTTGCCGACGCCGCGGCCTTCGCGGATTTCGATGGTCATCGCCCGCGACACCACGTCGCGCGAGGCGAGGTCCTTGGCGGAGGGCGCATAGCGCTCCATGAACCGTTCGCCCTCGGAGTTGACGAGATAGCCGCCCTCGCCGCGCGCGCCTTCGGTGACGAGACAACCCGCGCCGTAAATTCCTGTCGGATGGAACTGGACGAATTCCATGTCCTGCAGCGGCAGGCCGGCGCGCAGCGCCATGGCGCTGCCATCGCCGGTTTGAGTGTGGGCGCCGGTGCAGGAATGATAGATGCGTCCATAACCCCCGGTGGCAAGGATCGTGGTTTGTGCGCGGAAGCGATGCAGCGTGCCGTCGTCGAGCTTCAGCGCAATCACGCCGCGGCAGGTGCCCTGATCGTCCATGATCAGGTCGATGGCGAAGAACTCGATGTAGAATTCCGCGGAATGGCGCAGCGCCTGGCCGTACATGGTGTGCAGCATGGCGTGGCCGGTGCGGTCGGCGGCGGCGCAGGTGCGCTGTGCCTGGCCTTTGCCGTAGTCCAGCGTCATGCCGCCGAACGGGCGCTGATAGATTTTGCCGTCCTCGGTGCGCGAGAATGGCACGCCCCAGTGCTCGAGTTCGTAG
Source organism: Bradyrhizobium sp. (assembly GCA_041495185.1). Classification (GTDB taxonomy): domain Bacteria; phylum Pseudomonadota; class Alphaproteobacteria; order Rhizobiales; family Xanthobacteraceae; genus Bradyrhizobium. The sequence goes on along the minus strand of JBGQCE010000002.1, from coordinate 3,105 downwards.
ACCGCCTCCGCCGCATGGCGCACCATGTATTCGATCGAATCCTGATCGCCGAGCCAGTCCGACCCCTTGACGGTGTCGTACATATGCCAGCGCCAGTTGTCCTCGTGCATGTTGCCGAGCGCGGCCGAGATGCCGCCCTGCGCCGCCACCGTATGCGAGCGCGTCGGAAATACCTTGGTGATGCAGGCGGTGCGCAGTCCGGCTTCACTGCAGCCGACCACCGCGCGCAGACCCGCGCCGCCGGCGCCGACCACGACGACGTCGTAGGTGTGGTCTTCAATCGGATAGGCGTGTCCGTTGGTGGCAAATGTCCCGGCGCCGTTTGCGCCGTTCCCCTTGCCATTTCCGCCTCCGGCCATGGGCTACACTCCAGATGACAATTTGAGAATGGCGTAGATCGAGGCCAGCGCCACGGCAACCGAGAAGAAATTGTTGGCCATGATGGCGGCGAGTTTCAGTTTCTCGCCATGTACGTAGTCCTCGATCACCACCTGCATGCCGATCTTCATGTGCCAGGCGCTGGCGACGATGAACAGCAGCATGATGATCGCGACCAGCGGCGAACCCAGGATTTGCGCGGCGCCGGCCTGGTTGCGGCCGAGCAGCATCATCACCACCACGATCACGGGCAAGATCAGGAGCACCAGCGCCACGGCGGTGAGGCGCTGGCGCCAGAAGTCGGAGGTGCCGGAATGCGAAGAACCGAGGCTGCGGACACGGCCGAGCGGCGTGCGCATCGATTTCGTGGCGGGAGAATTCGGCGTGCTCATCGTCCCCCTCCGATCGCGTAAGCTGCGATCCACAGGAGCACCGTCAGCGAAATGCCGCCGATCAGCGCGCCCCAGGTCAGCGCCTCGCGCTCGCTTGCCTTGAAGCCGTAGCCGAGGTCCCAGACGAAATGCCTGAGACCGCTGAGCAGATGATGCAGCAGCGCCCACGTATAGCCGAAGACGATCAGCCGGCCGACGAAGCTCGAGGTAAAGGCCTGCACGTTGGAATAGGCGGCGGGCCCGGACGCCGCCGCGATCAGCCACCACGCCAGCAGAAGAGTGCCGAAATACAGCGCCACGCCGGTGATGCGATGGACGATGGACATCGCCATCGTCAGGGTGATGCGATAGGCCTGCAGGTGCGGCGAAAGCGGTCGTTCGATCCTGGCGGTCATTGGCGGCTTTGACGGTTTGCGGGCCCACGCAGGGACCCCTGGGGGATCGCGGGAGACGATGTCTATTTACGAAGTCGAAACAGTCAGCGCAACGACGAAAATCATCAATTTCGAATACCGGTTCACATCTATGAATGAGCCCTGCAATTGCGGGCATTGACAAGGTCGGAGCGCGCACCGATGGCTGGTATACCTGAAGCACGATTCATGAACGCGCGCAGTTTCGACGCGAGGCGAAGGAAATATCGGGGATGACAACCGCTGGACTTGATGTCTCCGAGCTTCTCCAATTGGCGCTGCTGCTGGTGGCCGTGGGCGCGCTGTCGGGATTTCTCGCCGGCGTGTTCGGTATCGGCGGCGGCGCCATCCTGGTCCCGGTATTCTATGAATGCTTTCGGCTCGCCGGCGTGCCGCTGGAGGTGCGGATGCCGCTGTGCATCGGCACATCGCTCGCCATCATCATTCCGACCTCGATCCGTTCGTACCGTGCGCATTACAGCCGAGGCGCGGTGGACATGGAAATCCTGCGCGCGTGGTGGCTGCCGGTAGTGACAGGCGTGATCGCCGGCAGCGTGACCGCGCGCTACGCGCCGGAGCGGCTGTTCAAGATCGTGTTCGTGATGGTGGCGTGGTCCGCAGCAGCGCGCCTGCTGCTGGCACGCGCGACCTGGAAATTCGGCGACGACCTCCCGCAGGGGCCGCTGATGAAGGCTTACGGCTTCTTCGTCGGGCTCCTCTCCACGCTGATGGGGATCGGCGGTGGACTGTTCTCGAATCTGCTGATGACATTTTATGGCCGGCCGATCCTTCAGGCGGTTGCGACCTCGTCGGCACTCGCGGTGCTGATCTCGATTCCCGGCGCGCTCGGTTATGTCTATGCCGGCTGGCCCGCGGCCGCGCGCTTTCCCGATGTCGCCGCGCTGCAATTGCCGTTCGCGATCGGTTACGTCTCGCTGATCGGCGCTGTGCTGGTCATGCCGACCAGCCTTTTGACCGCGCCGCTCGGCGTCCGGGCCGCGCATGCGATGTCGAAGCGCGCGCTGGAGATGGCGTTCGGCTGTTATCTCTTTATCGTCGGCAGCCGGTTTGTGATCAGCCTGCTGTATGGACAGTAGTAACCATCCGCGAGATTGCTATACGCAACCTGCAAGCGCCGCCGTTGTATTGCGGCTTGATTCGGCTCAAAGTCGGCGCGGGTCCGGACATTCATCATGAAACGGCGCGAGTTCATCACGCTTCTCGGCGGCGCGGCGGCAAGTATGCCGCTCGCGGCGCGCGCGCAACAGGCGGCCGTGCCCGTGGTTGGATTTATCAGCAGCGGAGCGGCGGATGATTCGGCGAATTTGGCGGCGGCATCGCGTCAGGGTCTCAAGGAAGCCGGATACATCGAGGGCCAGAACGTCAGAATCGAATATCGCTGGGCGGAAGGTCACTATGACCGGTTACCGGGCCTGGCCGCCGATCTGGTGAATGACGGGGTTGCCGTGATCCTTGCTGCGGGAGGCAGCGACCCCGGCCGTGCCGCCAAGGCCGCGACATCCACCATTCCGATTGTCTTCATCACTGCCGCCGATCCGGTCAGAACCGGCCTCGTTGCCAGTCTCAATCGGCCCGAGGGAAACGTCACCGGCATCAGCATGGTCGGCGCCATGCTGGAGGCCAAGCGGTTTGAGCTCCTGCACGAGATAGCGCCGCAGGCCTCCATCATCGGCGCCCTGATCAACCCGAACTATCCGGCGGCAAAGGTTCAGACCCAGGAGGTGCAGGAGGCAACGGCCCGGCTCGGGCTTCAACTGATAATGCTGAACGCCAGCACCGAGGTGGAAATCGACGCGGCGTTCGCGAGCTTCGTTCAGCAAAAGGCAGGTGCTCTGCTGATCGGCAACGACCCGTTCTTCGGCTCGCAGCGGGAAAGGCTGGCGTCGCTGGCGATCCGTCAT
>JBGQCE010000001.1:0-36085 GCA_041495185.1 Bradyrhizobium sp. | reverse complement strand
TGTACGGGTTAAAGTGCCGCCGGGGCCCTTGCTGGACGTTGCGGCGTCTGCGCCAGTCGATTTGTATGTTCGACCCGAACATCTCCGGGTCACCGAAGCCAGCGAGCCTTGCGCGAGGAGAGGTACCATCGTCGCGCAAGTGTATCAGGGCGGGCACGTCGACTTGTTTGTGGAATGCATGGATCCTTTCCGTGAACGGTTGTTGGTGCGCTCGGCCGGACATGAAGCAATGACACGCTGGCCCGTTGGCGCGCAGGTTGGCATTTCAATCGGCACCGGCGAAGGCGTCGCGTTCGCGGTCGTGTAGCGCAACCTGCATCGCGCGTCAGATCACTCCTGCAAGCAGGAGTGATAGCTCACTGAACAGCGTCGAGGACGGCGTCAGATGTTTGCGTCGACGACGCCGTCAATCAGGTTTTGATTGTACAAGGCTTCGATGCTGATGCCTTTGGATTCGCTCACAGGACGGATGTCGCGGATGACGTCCAGGAGCCGTTGATGCTCGGCACGACGAATCTTCTCGGCGTCCTCGCGCGACACCAATTGAAATCTTACGGTGCGGCCGGTGCCGCGTACTCCGAGGAGCGGTAAGTCCGCCGAAATGACCGTGGCAATCTTCGGATAGCCGCCGGTGGTCTGCGCATCCGCCATGAGGACGATAGGCAGTTTCGACCCTGGCACCTGAATCGATCCGGTGACGATTCCATCCGATACGATGTTATAGTCGTTCTTGTGCTCAAGGAGCGGCCCGGCGAGGCGAAACCCCATGCGATCGGATGCCGGCGTAATAGTGTAGGCGCCGTGCAGGAATTCCTGAATAGCCCGTTCGGTGAAGTAATCGTCTTGCGGCCCAAGCACGACGCGGATCGGTTGATCGAGACGAAGGTTGCGCTCCTCGTTGAAAGTCACTTCGTCACGCGCCGCGACGTCGTCGGTGTATCCGTGCAGCGTGTCGCCGCTTCGAAGCTGCCGTCCCGAGAAGCCGCCAAAGCCGGCGCGGGTATAGGTCGATCTGCTGCCGAGGCAAAGCGGCACGTTGAAGCCGCCTTCGATGGCGAGATACGAACAGAATGCATCACCGCCGAGCCGCACGCGCACGATTTCACCCCTGGTGACACGTGCGGTTTGACCCGAACGGACGAGCGGGTCGCTGCGCCCATTGATCTCAAGACCGCCGCCGCTGCCGACCAGCGCGATACGCACGGATGAACCTACGACTTCGAGTTCGGGGCCGGAGCCTATGATTTCCAGACAGGCGGAGCCCTGGGTGTTTCCCGCCAGCGCGTTGGCGAGGGTGTAGCCGTTGCGGTCGAGCGCGCCCGACACGGGAACGCCGACATGCTGGAAGCCGCGCCGTCCTTCGTCCTGGATGGTGGTGTGGAAACCCGGAGCGATGACTTTCAGAACCGGGATCACGCCGCGATCTCCGTGCTGGCCGGCACGAAGTCGTTACGTTCGGCGGCCAGCCGGATGCCGGAAAACTCTGCGGACGTGACTGGCCTGAACTTCACGGCATCGCCGGGGCCGAGCAAGGCACCTTTCGCGGATTCCGGGTCAAAAAAGCGGATTGGTGACCTTCCGATCAGGTGCCAGCCGCCCGGACTTTCATACGGATAGACCGCGGTCATGCTGGAGGCGATGGCGAGCGAGCCGGGCGGAACACGCGTTCGCGGCTCCGGCCGGCGCGGCAACCGCAGCTTCGCCGGCAAGTCTCCCATGTAGGGATATCCCGGAACAAACCCGATCATGTAGACATGATATTGGATGCTGGCGTGCAGCGCCGCGACCTCCGCCGTGGTGAGACCTACGGATCTTGCGACGTCCTCGATGTCGGGCGCGAATTGCGGATCGTAGCAGACCGGGATGTCCCACAGTTGTCTGACATGCGACGATGCACCGGGCTCCTTCACCAACGCGGTAATCGCCTGTTCCAGCTCGCGGCCTGCCGTCACCAGCGAATCATAGTTCACGCTCAAGGAGCGGAACGTCGCCACTACCTCGGTGACGCCCGGCAATCCGGCGTTTTTCAGGGCTTCGGCCAACGCAAGCACGCGGTCGCTGATCTTATGATCGATCGTGGATCCGAACTCGATCACGAGCGCGCTGTCTGCAGCTTGCAATATCCGGAAATCATCCATGCAAAAGGGCACTCATGCGTATTGATATTATAGTACTAAAGATAGTACTATTGCGTCAAATCCCTGTATCAGCATGCGCAGCGTCGCGCACAGCGCCGACGGCTGGCCAGCGCGATAGATTCGGCGGATCGGCGCGCTGCGCTAACGCATTGCTTTGAGCTTGAGGTTAGTTATGATCGCAGCCGCGGCAAGCACCGAATCTCGGAAGAAGTGATAATGTGTCCAAGCTGTTAAAGGCATATGATCGAAGCAGAGTGCCCTTGTACATTCAGGTCGCTTCCGTGTTGCGGTCGCGGATTCAGACTGGACAGTGGAGCGCCGGGGAAAGAATCTCGACCCTTGAAGAGCTCGAGCGGGAATTTGAGGTCGCGCGCGTCACCGTAAGACAGGCTGTCGATATCCTGCGCGAAGAAGGTTTGCTGCAAGCACGTCAGGGACTTGGCACCTTTGTCTCGAAAAAGACCCACGACCGGCACTGGGTGAAGCTTGCGACCAACTGGAACAGCCTGATCGAGTCGCTGAAGGACAATGTTCCGCGCCGGCTGGCGATTGACTACGACGTGGCGCCGCCGAACTTGGGCAGTTCCGACGGCGACCTGGCATCGAGCTACGTCAAACTGCGCAGCGTCCAGTACCGCAACGAAGACCCGTATTCCGTCGTCAATCTCCATTTGGCGCGTGAAGTCTTTGACCTGAACCCCGAGCGGTTCAAGGGCGCGGCGGCGCTGGTGACGATCGATGCCATGGACGAGATCACGCTGCTCGCGGCGCACCAGACGCTGACCATCGGCAGCGCGGATCCCGAGGTCGCTGATCTGCTCAAAATCTCGATCGGCGCGCCGACTGTGGAGGCCCATTGCGTCGTCATCGATGACGGCGGCATCGCGATTTATGTCGGCGACATCACCTACCGGAGCGAAAGCATCAAGCTGCAGGTCGACCTGCTTGCGACAAAGCCGCTGCCGGAAAAGAAGCCGCGCAATGGGTTCAAGGCCGTCGGTCTGGCGCGGCGCAAGTCCGGCAAAGCCTGAATTGCGCGTCGACCTGCTGCCATAACTGCAAATTCTTGATCGTCGAACTTCGCAATCCAGATCTTGCTATCATCCTAAAAATAGGATGAATTTGGCGAAGTGATGTATCGTCGACCATCGAGGGAGTGCGAATGGTGGAGCAGGGGGTAGGCGCGCGGCTCCTGCGCAAGGAAGATGATCGGCTGATGCGTGGGCGCGGCGAATTCGTCGCCGATATTCGTCTTGCCGGCATGCAGGACGTGGCGTTCGTCCGCAGCCCGCTTGCCCACGCGCGCATTCGCGGGATATCGATCCCGCCCGAACACAAGGATAGCGTTTTTACCGCCGCCGATCTTGACGGGGTGAAGCCGATCCGCGCCGTCTCGGGACTGCCCGGGTTCAAGGTTTCCGAGCAGCCGGTGCTTGCCTCCGGCAAGGTGCGCCAAGTCGGCGAACTGGTCGCGATGTGCGTCGGACGCACGCGCGCGGAAGCCGAGGATATCGCCGCTTCGGTCGAACTCGATCTGGAAGAGTTGCCGGCGGTCTACGATATGCTGGAAGCGCGCGAGCCGGGTTCGGCGCTGATCCACGAGCATTGGGGCGACAACATCTTCCTCGAAACCTTCGTCGAGGTGAACATCGACAGGGCCCTCGACGCGCCGATCAAGGTCACACGCGTGATCCGCACCGCGCGTCAATCGATGGCGCCGCTTGAGGGCCGGGGTGTCGTGGCATCATGGAACCACCGGCTCGAGCAGCTCACCGTCTATACCGCTGCGCAGATGCCTCACATCAACCGCACCGGCCTGTCGGAATGTCTGGGGCTCGATCACGGAAATATTCGCGTCATTTCCCCCGATGTCGGCGGCGGCTTCGGGTACAAGGGAATTCTGCTGCCGGAAGAAGTCTGTCTGTCGTGGCTGACGAGGCGTCGCGGACATCCAGTCCGCTGGATCGAGGATCGCCGCGAACATCTGACGGCCGGCGCCAATTGCCGCGAGCATCATTACCTCATCACCGGCTACGCCGACCGCGATGGTCGGCTGCGCGGCATCGACTGCGAGGCGACGGTCGATTCTGGCGCGTACTCGTCCTATCCGTTCTCGGCATGTCTTGAGGCCGCGCAGGTCGCGAGCATTCTGCCTGGGCCGTACGATTTCGAAGCATATCGCTGCAAGACGTGGTCTGTCGCCACCAACAAATGTCCGATTCTGCCCTACCGCGGCGTGGCGCGCACGGGCGTGTGTTTCGCGATCGAGCTAATCCTCGATGCGATCGCAAGAGAGGCTGGGCTCGAGCCGCACGAGGTGCGCTTCAAGAACCTTGTCCGGCCGGAGCAGATGCCGTTCGACAACATCACCAAGAAACATTTCGACAGCGGCGATTATCCGGAAGCGCTGCGGCGCGCGCTGGCCCATTTCGATCTTCCGGCGCTGCGGGCGCGCCAGGCGAAGGGGGAACCGGATGGCCGGCTTTTGGGCTTCGGACTTTCGATCTATTGCGAGCAGGCCGCGCACGGCACGTCGGTCTATGCCGGCTGGGGAATTCCCATGGTGCCCGGCCATGAGCAGGCCACGGCGCGGGTGACACCGGATGGCGGGCTCGAATTGCGGGTCGGCGTTCATTCGCACGGGCAAGGTCTGGAAACGACGCTCGCTCAGGTCGCCTTTGAAATTCTCGGCATCGATACGTCGAAGGTCAAAGTGATCCTGGGCGACACGGCAGTCACTCCCTATTCGACCGGTACCTGGGGATCGCGCTGCATGGTGATGGCCGGCGGCGCGGTGGCAAGCGCCTGCCGCGAGATCGAAGCCCGCGCCAAGCAGATCGGCGCCAGCCTGCTGCAGGTCAAAACCGAAGACGTGCAATTCGCGAACGGTCGAGTGATTTCGGCTGCGAGCGATGTCGGCATGCAGGATATCGCGCGCGCTTGGTATTTGCGCCCGCAGGATCTGCCGTCCGACGCCCATCGCGGCGGTCTCGAAGCCACCGTCGGCTACAAGCCGGAGCGCGACAGCGGCACATTCAGTTATGCGGCGCATGCCGTGTTGGTTGCCGTCGATCCGGAACTCGGCGACGTCGAGATCCTGGATTATGTCATCGTCGAGGACGGCGGCAAGCTGGTAAATCCGATGGTCGTCGACGGCCAGATCTATGGCGGCCTCGCGCAGGGCATCGGCACGGCGCTTTATGAGGAGATGCCGTTCGACAAAAATGGCCAGCCGCTGGCCACGACATTCGCGGATTATCTGCTGCCGGGACCGACCGAAGTCCCCGAGCCCCGCCTCGATCATATGGAAACCCTGGCCCCCTATACCGAATTCGGAGTCAAGGGAATCGGAGAGGGTGGCGCGATCGCCCCGCCTGCGGCGATCGCCAACGCTGTCAACGACGCACTCAAAGGGTTGGGCGCCGAGCTTCTCTGCTCGCCGATCACTCCGCGCCGTGTGCTTGAAGCCATCGCTGCCGCCAAAGCGCTGGGAACGGGCGCCGCCGTGCGAAGCGGAGCGCAATCGTGAAGCCGGTCAATTTTGCATACGAGCGTCCGCGGCATCTTGCTGACGCGATCGGGCTGCTTGCCGACGAAAGCGCTCATGCAAAGGTGCTCGCGGGCGGCCAATCGCTCGGTCCCATGCTCAACATGCGGCTTGTGCAGCCCGACCTGATTGTCGACATCACGGCGCTCGCCGAATTGAAGCATGCGGAGCAGCAACGGGACTATGTGGTTCTCGGCGCCTGCGTGACGCATGCGGACATCGAAGACGGCCGTGTGCCCGATGCAACGAACGGCGCCATGCGCGCCGTCGCGGCCGGCATCGCCTATCGCGCGGTGCGCAATCGCGGCACCATCGGCGGCAGTCTCACCACTGCCGACCCCTCCGCCGACTGGGTGTCGGCGCTATCGGCACTCGGCGCAGAGGCCATCGTACGCGGCGCAGGCGGCGCGAGAACAATGGCGGTCGAAACCTACGTAACTGGCGCGCTGGAGACGGTGCTGGGGGCAGGCGAACTGCTCGAGGCCATCCGGGTGCCGGCTCAGTCCGCGTCGGCACAATGGGGATATCACAAGGTTTGCCGCAAGACCGGGGAATACGCGCACGCGATCGGCGCGGTCCTGCTCGATCGTTCGCGCAATGTGTTTCGCGCCGTTATTGGAGCGACCGAGCGCAAGCCGCTGGTGCTGTCCGATGCGCGCGCGTTGTTCCGCGGCTCCTACAATCTCGCGGACTTCGATCAAGGCGCCGCCGATGCGATGCTGCAATCGGTCGGAATGACGGATCCGCTCGACAGGCAAATCCACACGGTCGCGCTCGCCCGCGCCGTTCGACAGGCGTCCGGCGCATGAATCAGATTTCACTTAAAGTTAATGGCCAACCGGTTTCGAGCAGCGTCGAACCACGCACGCATCTGGCGGACTTCCTGCGCGAAAGCCGCGATCTGACCGGCACGCATCTTGGTTGCGAGCACGGCGTTTGCGGCGCGTGCACGATTCTGGTCGATGGCGTACCAGTGCGTTCCTGTATCACCTATGCCGTGGCGTGCGATGGCGCCGAAGTTGTCACAATCGAGGGGCTCGATCACGACGAGATCACCGGCGAACTGCGCGATGCGTTCAAGCGCGAGCATGCGTTGCAGTGCGGGTACTGCACGCCGGGCATGCTGGTCTCGGCGCGTGACCTCGTCATGCGCAGTCCCACGCCGGACGAGCAAGACATCCGCGTTGCGATGAGCGGAAATCTTTGCCGCTGCACCGGTTACGTCGGCATCATTCGCGCCATCAGGAGCGTCATCGCCGAGCGCCGGGCCCGCGGTATCGCGCCGATCTCGGGCGGCGGACGTTCCACGGTCGGTCCCGCGGGGTCCGGTCATGCAAGCGAAGAAGGAACGAATGCTTCAGTTCGCCGCGCCGTGCCTGCTCCGCAATCGCGACCGGCACCGACCAGCAAATCGAAGCCGTCGATTGATCGACTTTGGACGCCGCAGGTCTCGTTCGATCAGAATTTCGTCGTTGCTTATCCGCGCCAGCAGGTGTGGGACATGTTCGGCCGTGTTCAGGACATAGCATCGTGTTTGCCGGGAGCCAGCCTGACCGGAGAACCGACGCCCGAGCATGTCGAGGGACAAATTCGCGTCAAGGTAGGGCCGATTGCCGCCGAGTTTCGCGGCGAGGCCGAGATCGAGCGCGACGAAAGTTCGTATTCCGGGCAAATAATAGGCGCAGGAAGTGACAAACGCAGCACCTCCACAACGCGAGGGATGATAAGCTACCGCTTGCTGCCTGCCGGGGACGGGCAGTCGACCGAAGTAGCGGTGACGATCGGATACACCCTGACAGGGATGCTGGCCCAGGTCGGGCGTGCCAATATTGTGCAGGACGTGGCTGCGCGGCTGACCGCTGCCTTTGTGCAAAATCTGGAAGCCCGGCTGGGCGGCAGGGCTGCCGCGAATTTGTCGTCTGCGGACGGAGGGATAGACGCGGGATCGCTGATGTTTTCCGTGGTCGCGGGCCGGGTGAAGGAAATCTTCAGGAGGCTTTTTGGTCCGCGTAAATGACCCCTGACATGAAACATATTGTCTTTCTAACAATAGTACCTTAGGTTCGATTTCTCTGACGCCAGGGACCTTTCACCACCACCGCAACACCAGAGATGAACAATGACAATCAAGATCAATCTGAACGCAGACATGGCTGAGGGGTTCGGCGCTTATGACATCGGCGACGATTCAGGGATCCTGAAAATCATCGGCTCGGCCAATATCGCCTGTGGTTTTCATGCCGGCGACCCGCTGATCATGCGCAGGGTCGTCGCTGAAGCCAAGCAGAACGGGGTGACGATCGGCGTCCATCCGGGCTTCAATGACCTCTGGGGGTTTGGCCGCCGCCGTATCGACACGCGGCCGGACGATCTCGAATCCATGGTGGCCTATCAAATCGGCGCGCTGCAGGCGATGGCGGCCTATTCCGACGTCAAGGTCACACATCTCAAGCCGCATGGCGCGTTGAACAACATGGCGGCCGAAAACAGCGAGTATGCGCTGGCGATCGGCCGCGCCATCAAGACCGTCGATTCCAATATTATTTACGTCGCACTGGCCGGCTCGGAAATGGAAAAGGCCGGCCGCAAACTCGGGCTGCGGGTAGCCGTTGAAGGGTTTTGCGACCGCCAATATGACGACGACGGCAACCTCACCTCACGCAAGATTCCCGGTTCGGTTCTGAAGGATCCGGCGGCGGCGACCAGGCAAGTCATCGACATGGTCGTGAACAACTTCATCACCTCGCGAAACGGCAAGAAGATTCCCTGCAAGGTGCATTCGCTTTGCGTTCACGGCGACGAGCCGACCGGCGTCGCGACGGCCAGGGCGGTACGGGAAGCTCTCGAAAAGGCCGGCGTCAAGCTTGTGCCGTTGACCGAAATGACGCTGGATTGAACGACTGCCGCCAATCGCACCGCTAGGGAATGTCGGTCCATGAGCGCCAAGCCGGTTATTGCAATTTTGGGAGGGACCGGCGATCTCGGGTCCGGGCTGGCTAAGCGGTGGATTGCGGCCGGCTATTCCATCGTGATCGGTTCGCGTTCAGCCGACAAGGCGCGGTCTTTTGCGAAGGAGCTGGGCGGGCATGCGCGCGGCGACGATAATGTCGGCGCAGCCAAGTCTGCCGACATCGTGGTTCTCGCCGTTCCATTCGGCAGCCACGAAGCGACTTTGCTTGAAGTGAAGAACGCTGTTCAAGGGAAGATCGTGGTGGATGCCGCCGTGCCACTGGTGCCTCCGAAAGTATCTGTGGTGCAGTTGCCCGCCGAGGGTTCAGCGGCGCAGATCGCGCAGATACTGCTCGGAGACGGCGTCAGGGTGGTTTCGGCGTTTCACAATGTCGGCGCTACCAAGCTTCATTCAGGTGGTCGCGCCGATTGCGATGTGCTTGTTTTCGGTAACGACAAGGAATCGCGCGACATCGTGATCGGATTGGCCAACGAAGTCGGCAACTGCGGCATCGATGGCGGGGTACTCGCTAATTCTGCCGCGGCGGAAGCGCTGACGTCGGTCCTGATCGGGATCAATCGCCGCTACAAGGTCCCGGGCGCCGGCATTCGCATTACCGGGCTTCCCACGTCCATTCCGCAATGAACGCGTATGATGGCCAAGAGTGTCACTTATTTTGCTGTGCCCGGGTTACCGCTCATCAATCCGGGCGATGACCTTGCCGCGCTGATTGTCGTTGCCCTGAAGGCCGCACAGCTTCAACTTACGTCGGGTGACGTCGTCGTCGTCGCTCAAAAGATCCTCTCGAAGGCTGAAAATCGCTACGTCGAATTGAAGCACGTGCAACCTTCGGGGAAGGCGCGAGAGCTCGCCGATCAGACGGGCAAAGATCCACGCTATATCGAAGCCGTGTTGTCCGAGTCCACAGAAGTCGTGCGCCATCGTCCCAATGTCCTGATCGTTGCGCACCGGCTTGGATTCGTGATGGCCAACGCCGGTATAGATCAATCGAACATCGAGCAGGTCGATGGCGAAGAGCGTGTATTGTTGCTGCCGCGCAATCCCGACGGATCCGCAGCGGCGCTGAAAGCCCGGTTCGACACGGCATTCGATACAAATGTCGGCGTCATCGTCAATGACAGTTTCGGACGCCCCTGGCGCAATGGCGTGGTCGGCGTCGCGCTCGGTGTCGCGGGCTTGCCGTCGTTGCTCGATATGGTCGGCGCGCCGGATATGTTCGGCCGACCGATGCAGGTCACTGAAATCGCGGTGGCCGATGAAATCGCGGCCGGCGCGTCCTTGTTGATGGGGCAGGCAGCGGAAGGCTTGCCCGTGGTAGTCGTGCGCGGGCTGACATTCGATGCGGCGCCGCGTCCTGCATCTGCGCTGGTGCGTCCGCGCGAACGGGACATGTTCCGGTGAGCGCGCAGGGTGCATCACCGTATCGTAGCCGGCCGGTGGTCGCATTGTGCGGCGGAGTAGGGGGTGCCAAACTCGCCCTTGGACTCGAACGCCTGATCGGCGCGGATTTGACTATCGTCGTCAACACCGGCGACGATTTCGAGCATCTCGGCCTGCATGTCTCGCCGGATATCGACACCGTCATCTACACGCTCAGCGGTCTCAGCGATCTCGAGCGCGGCTGGGGACGTGCGGGCGAAAGCTGGAATTTCATGGAGGCGCTCGAAGCCATGGGCGGCGAGACATGGTTTCGGCTAGGCGACCGCGATCTTGCCATGCATGTCGAGCGCACCCGAGCGCTGCGCGGCGGAATGTCGCTGACGGAATTCACCGCGGCGACGGCGCGCCGGCTGGGGATCGCGGCGAGCATTCTTCCCATGTCGGACGACCGCGTGGAGACCATGGTGATTACGGCCGAGGGAACGCTTCCGTTCCAGCGCTACTTTGTCGGGTTGCAATGTGCGCCGGTGGTCAAGCGCCTTGAGTTCAGGAACGCGGAACGGGCCGTAGCCTCGAATCAGGTTTTGGCGGCGCTGCGAAATCCAGATCTCGCCGCCATTATCATCTGCCCTTCGAATCCTTATCTGAGCGTTGATCCGATCCTGGCGGTTTCGGATATTCGCAAGGCGCTCGACGAGGTGACTGCGCCCATCATTGCCGTTTCGCCCTTGATCGGCGGCCAGGCGGTGAAGGGGCCAACCGCGAAAATCATGGCGGAACTTGGCGTGCCGGCTGACACCGCAAGCATTGCCCGGCACTACGGTTTCATCGACGGTTTGATCATCGACGAGACGGATCGCGCGGAGGCCGACAAGATTGATCTGCGCGTGCAGGTGACGTCTACTTGGATGCGAAGCCTTGAGGATCGCGAGCGGCTGGCTGCCGACTGTCTGGATTTCGCGGCTCGCCTTGCTGCGGGCGCCGAAACAAGGAAGGTAACATGATGCGGACGAGCACTGAAGGCCCGTCGAACATCTGGGCTATCGTTCCCGTCAAACGATTGAGCCTCGCCAAACAGCGGCTATCGCCGGTCTTGTCACGCAGCGAGCGCGCCGAGCTCGTACGGACCATGCTGCACGACGTCCTGACCACCCTGTGTGCGACGCCGGACCTGGCGGGTATCATCGTCGTTAGCGGCGATCCGATGGTCGCGAAGCTCGCAACCCTGTTCGATGCGCGGGTGGTCGGCGACGTCATGGAAACTGGCGTCAATGCCGCCGTTCAACAAGGTCTGAGAACCCTCGAAGCGCTATCCGCCGGTGCGCTGATCCTCCCGGCGGACGTGCCGTTCGCAACGGCCTCTGATTTGCAGGCGGTCATCGGCAAACTCGGCCACTACCCGATGGTGCTGGCGCCAGCATTGTCCGATGGAGGAACCAATGCGTTTGCGATGCGCCAGCCGAACTTGATCACGCCGAGTTTTGGCGACGGCAGTTTTGCGCGGCATCAGGCGCTTGCCCGCGACGCCGGCCTTGGCTGCGGTATCGTTCGCACCGAGGGTCTCGGGCGCGACATCGATTATCCCTGCGATCTCGTGCCCTGGACCGGCGCAAAAAAATTTTCGCTGACTGCGGCCCTGCTGGCTGAATTCAACGTGGCGGATCGTCTCGGTATCACCGAATTCCCCGTCTCAATAAGGCATATGTGAAATGAGCATCAGCACTCTGGTGCGGAAGTTTCCGCTCGACCGCCGGCTCACACGCGACGAGTCAGCCCAACTGATTCACATCGACAATATCGAGCCGCTCCTTGGTGCTGCCGCGACGCGACGCGACGCCGCGCATGGGCGGCGGGTGTCCTATTCCCGCAAGGTTTTCATACCGCTGACCCAGCTTTGCCGAGACGTGTGCCATTACTGCACCTTCGCTCACGCACCGCGTGCTGATGAAAACCCCTACCTTTCGATCGATCAGACGGTTGCCATCGCGCAGGCGGGCAAGAAGGCCGGTTGCAAGGAAGCGCTGTTCACGCTCGGCGACAAACCGGAGCTGCGCTATCGCATCGCGCGCGAAGAGCTCGATCGGCTGGGCCATCCAACGACGCTGTCATATGTCGCGGAAGCGGCGAGTGCGGTGTTTCGCGAAACAGGGTTGCTGGCGCACATCAACCCCGGCCTGATGACAGGTGAGGACATCGACGCCTTGCGCAAGGTTTCCGTTTCGCAAGGCGTAATGCTGGAGAGCGTATCGGCGCGCCTCGGTGAAAAGGGCGGCGCTCACTATGGCTCGCCGGACAAGGCGCCTGCCGCCCGCCTTGAAACGATGCGGCTGGCCGGAGAGCGAAGCGTACCGTTCACATCCGGAATTCTGATCGGTATCGGGGAAACCCGCCAGGAACGCATCGACTCGTTGTTCGCGCTGCGGGATCTCAACGACGCGCATGGGCACATCCAGGAAATCATCATTCAGAATTTCCGCCCCAAACCCGGCACGCGCATGGAGAACGTCGCGTCGCCCGATGTGGACGATCATCTTTGGACCATTGCCGTCGCGCGCCTCATTTTCGAGCCCTCGATGAACATTCAGGCACCGCCGAATCTGAGCCCCGGCACGCTTGGAAGGCTGGTGGCTGCAGGCATCAATGATTGGGGCGGCGTGTCGCCGGTCACACCGGATCACGTCAATCCCGAAGCGCCTTGGCCGCATCTCAAGTTCCTGGAGGCGGCCAGCAAGGCCGCCGGCATGGACCTTACGGAGCGCCTTGCGATTTATCCGGCTTTTGCGCGCGACACCAATCGGTGGCTCGATCAGGGTCTGCGAACAGCGGTTCTCAATTACATCGATGGCGACGGTATGCCTCGCATGGATGACTGGTGTCCGGGTCATACCGGGAAATTACCCTCGCGCGAGCTCGGGTGGATCGAAAAGGCGCCGCGGGTGCTGCCTTCCGCGGGCCTCCGCCGCGTGCTGGCGAAGGCGCAGCGAGGCGATGCGCTTGGCGAGTCGGAGATCGTCGACCTGTTTCGCTCCAGCGGCGATGACTTTGCCGCTGTTTGCGGCGCTGCTGACGAACTGCGTCGGGAAGTGAACGGTGACGTGGTCAGCTACGTCGTGACGCGCAACATCAACTACACCAACATCTGTTCGTTCAAGTGTCAGTTCTGCGCCTTCTCAAAAGGCAAAATGAGCGAGAACCTGCGGGGACGGCCTTACGATCTCGACATGCAGGAAGTTGCAGATCGCGTAACTGAGGCGTGGGAGCGCGGCGCGTCTGAAGTCTGCATGCAGGGCGGAATTCATCCGTCTTATACCGGACAAAAATATCTGGATATCTGCCGGGCGGTGAAGGATGCCGTGCCGCAGATACACATGCACGCTTTTTCCCCGCTCGAGATTTACCAGGGCGCGCAAACATTGGGGATTCCCGTCATCGACTTCCTGCGCGAGCTAAAAGCCGCGGGCCTGGGCACGCTGCCCGGCACCGCGGCTGAAATTCTCGATGACGAGGTTCGTGTCGTGCTGTGCGCGGACAAGATTCGCACGCAGCAATGGCTCGACGTGATGCGCGCCGCGCATACTGTCGGCTTCCGCTCGACTGCGACCATCATGTTTGGTCATATCGAGGGTTATCAGCATTGGGCGCGTCACCTGCTGCGCGTTCGCAATTTGCAGTCCGAGACCGGAGGCTTCACGGAATTCGTGCCGCTTCCCTTCGTTCACATGGAAGCACCGATCTATCTAAAGGGACGGGCGCGGCCGGGTCCGACGTTTCGTGAAGCAATTTTGATGCATGCGGTTGCGCGTCTCGTGCTCAATCCGCTTATTCCGAACATTCAGGCGTCCTGGGTGAAGCTCGGCGCCGAAGGTGTTCGCCAATGCCTGTCGGCCGGCGTCAACGATCTCGGCGGGACGCTGATGGATGAAAGCATCTCGCGTTCCGCGGGCGCGTCTCACGGCCAGGAAATGACGCCGCAGGAGATGGAGGAGATCATCCTCTCGAGCGGTCGCGTTCCGAGGCAGCGCACCACGCTTTACAGCGACGCGGAAGAAGGTGACAGGCGGCGATCGTTTGAAGCGGCTGCGGCAAGAATGACCGTGAATGGCCATGGCAACAACGTACATGCGGCGGGAAGTGCCTAGGGCAACGGGCTTCGGTATCGACATCCTATTTTACTAATGTTAGTATCATTCAACTCGCTGTGGAGCATGAAAGAATCGTGACATGTCCTTGGTCATTAGCCCGGAAATAATTGACGGCAAGCAACGGGCGCGAGCTGTCGCGCGGGTGCGCGAACTCGGTGTGGTAATGCCGACCTTTTCGCAGCTCGCCGGTCCGGCGAGCATTCCTGCCGCCGTCCGGAACAGACTGACGGATGTTGCCCCCGATGAGCCGCTCGCCGAAAATCTTTGGCGCGTGAACTGGTACAACGCGGCCGATCGCAAGGGCCACGCCGATGTGCCGGGCTTCATCGTTATCCCCGAATCCATCACTGGCGTCGAAGCGCCGATCGTCGTGCTGCTTGGGCGCCGCTTCCCGATGATTGGAGCGCACAAGGTGCTGCCGGCCTATTCCGCGCTGGCTACACAACTGGTGACGGGGCGTTTCGACCCCGCCACTCAAAAGGCGATCTGGCCTTCGACCGGAAACTACTGCCGCGGCGGCGTGTCGATTTCCCGCATTCTCGGTTGCCGTGGCGTTGCGATGCTTCCCGCGGGCATGAGCCGAGAACGGTTCGAGTGGCTGGAGCAATGGGTTACGCATCCGGAGGACATTATTCGGACGCCCGGCACCGAGAGCAACGTCAAGGAGATTTACGACAAGTGCGCTGAACTGGAGCGCGATCCGCAAAACGTGATTCTCAACCAGTTCTCGGCGTTTTCGAACTATCTCATTCACTATATTTGCACCGGCACGGCGGCTGAACACGCCTTCAATACCTTCAAGGGCGACACCCACCGTCGCCTGGCCGCCTTTGTGTCGGCAACCGGGTCGGCCGGCACCATCGCGGCGGGCGACTACCTGAAGAAGCGGCACGGCACGCGCATCGCCGCAGTTGAGGCGATTGAATGCCCGACGATGCTGAATAATGGCTACGGGGAGCATAATATTCAGGGCATCGGCGACAAGCATATTCCGCTCATTCATAACGTGATGAATACCGACGTCGTGATCGGCGTCTCGGACCGTGTTACCGATCAGCTCAATCTGCTGTTCGGTTCGGATGCGGGGCGAAAGTATCTCCAAGATCGGCGAAAACTGGACGGCGGCCTTGTTGCATCTTTCGCCGATGTAGGCATTTCTGGATTCGCCAACATCGTCGCATCGATCAAGCTGGCAAAGCAGCTTCACTACGGGCCGGACGACGTGATCGTCACTGTCGCAACCGATAGCGCATCGCTCTACGACAGCGAACGCGACGACTATCGGGCCAAGCATTTCGGCGGATCATTCGACGAGGTGAACGCGGGCGAAGTCTTTGGCTCTTGCCTGACTTCAATCGCGACCGACAATGTGATGGAACTCACGGATCACCTGCGCCGCCAGATTTTCAACCTCGGCTATTACACCTGGGTCGAGCAGCAAGGCGTCAGTGTCGAGGACTTCGAGCTCCGCAGGTCGCAGTCGTTCTGGGATGGCATCGCTGCGAGTCTTCCGGAATGGGACAGGTTGATCGAGGATTTCAACGCCGAGGCCTTGGGATCGAACGAGGCAGGCACTGCAAGCAAGGCGAGATCATGAGCGTGGTTAGAGATCGAGATATGGTCCAGCCATATAAGACATTGCGCCAGAATCTGGCGCGACGTGACCGTAGCCTTCGCGAGAAGGTAGTAACGCTGGAGGAGGCGGCATCTTTCGTGAGTGACGGCGCCTCCGTCGGTATTGGCGGTTCAACGATGTCGCGCACGCCGATGGCCCTGATCTGGCAACTGATCCGGGCGAGGAAGAAAGAACTCTCATGTTCACGCTGTATCATTTCGACCGACGGTGACCTGCTGCTCGGATCCGGGGTGTCCAACCACATCATATCGAGCTGGTTTGCGCAGGGCATTTTGTGGGGGCTCTCGAAGGTGATGCGTCACCATATCGAAGGCGGACATGCCCGATACGACGAGTGGAGTCATATGGGCGTCGGCATGCGCTTTCGTGCCGGTGCCATGGGCGTTCCCTTCATGCCGATGCGTTCGATGCTCGGTTCCGACGTGGGGAAGAGACGCCCGGAGGCCAAGGAATTCGACTGCCCGTTCACCGGCGAGAAGCTTTTACTGGTTCCCGCGCTCAACCCCGATGTCGCGCTGATCCACGTGCAGCGCTGCGATGCGTACGGCAACGCCCAGATCGACGGTCTGCAGTTCATGGACATTGATCTCGCAATGGCCGCCAATCGGGTGATCCTGACCACCGAGCGCATCGTCTCCAACGATCAGATCCGACGGGCGCCGGACCAGACCAAGATTCCGTTCTTCTGCGTTGATGCCGTGGTCGAGGTGCCGTTCGGTTCGGCTCCGCACGAATGCTACGGAGTCTACGAGCCAATGATGAATCACCTCGAAGCCTATGTGAAGCAGGTGAACGGCGATCCGATTGGCGGAATGAAGAAATACCTCGATGATCATGTGTACGGACCGAACAGCTGGAACGATTTCCTTTCGATGATTGGAATCGATGAAATCGTCACGGCTAGCCGTAGAGGCAGGAGCATTTTCGATGACTGATCCGTCCCGCCATACTGCTTCGGAAATGCTTGCGATCCTCAGCGCGCGCCAGTTGAAGGAAGGCCAGGTGGTGTTCGCCGGTGTTGGCGTTCCGCTGCTGGCGGCGACGCTCGCTCAACGCCTGCGCTGTCCGGGTCTGACGATCTTGTTCGAGGGCGGTGTCATCGGTGCCTTCGTCGAGCCGGGCAAGCTGCCGCCATCGACCAACGATCAGCGTTGCACCAAGCGCGCCAACATGGTGTTGGGCAGTGCGGAAGTCTTGCTGCTGCTGCAGCGCGGTTATGTCGACGTCGGCTTCATGGGCGGCGCACAGATCGACAAGTTTGGAAATCTGAATTCTTCGTTCATCGGCGATCCCGACTGCCCGAAGACCAGACTTCCCGGAACGGGGGGCGGGAACGACATTTCCAGCCTGACCAACATGATCGTCGCGATGAAGCACGAGAAGCGCCGCTTCGTCGATCAGGTCGATTTCATCACCAGCCCCGGCTACCTCCGTGGAGTCAACACCCGCGCCGAAAGTGGCCTGCCGGAAGGCGGAATGTTTCGCGTGATCACGGAGCTTGCGGTGTTCTCATTCGACGATACGTCACGCCGGATGAAGGTTCTCGCCCTTAACCCCGGCATTACCCGCGAGCAGGTTCAGGACAACACCGGCTTCGATTTGATCTTCGAGGATCAGGTCAACGTCACCGAACCGCCGACGGAGCACGAACTGTCAACCCTGCGAATGCTCGATCCCGATCGTCTCTTCATCGGCTAAGAAAAACGAGGAAGCAAAATGACCATACTGTCGAATACGTACGGTATCGCCGCGCGCAACTTTACGGCTTATCCCGAAATGCCGGACGCCAAGGCGCTGGTCGACTACGGCGTGCGCGTCGAAGAACTGGGTTACGACTCGCTCTGGGTCTGGGATCATATTCTTCTCGGCGTCGAGCCTCATTTCCCGATCCTGGATTCCTTGACGACTCTGACGGCGATCGCGGCGCGAACCAGCAAGATCAAGCTCGGCACCGGTATTCTCGTGCTGCCGCTGCGTAATCCCGTCGCGCTGGCCAAGCAATTGTCCAGCATGGATCAGTTTTCCGGCGGGCGGTTGATCATGGGCATGGCGTCCGGCTGGTACAAGCGTGAGTTCGATGCGATGGGCATCCCGTTCAACAAGCGTGGCAAGCTGATGGACGAGAACCTTGAGATCCTCAACCGGCTCTGGACCGAGAAGATGGTCGATGGAAAGTACATGGCGCACGATATTTCGGCCGCTGTCATGTATCCCAAGCCATTGCAGCAGCCGCGGATGCCGATTCTCATCGGAGGATATGTTGATAAGGTTCTGCAACGCGCGGCGACGGCCGGCGATGGCTGGCTGACCTATTTCTATTCGCCGGAGAGCTTCGCGAAATCGTGGGCCAAGATTCGTAACTTCGCCAAGGAAGGCGGCAAGGACCCCGACAAGCTGCTCAATGCATCGCAATTGCCGATCATGATCGGGCCCTCGAAGGACGCGGTGCGCGATGAAATGATGGATTGGTTGAACAAGGAATGGGATTTCCCTGAGCACAGCGACTGCTCGCGCGAGAGCGCGATCATGGGCTCGGTGGATGAATGCGTCGATCAATTGAAGGCTCACATCGCGGTCGGCGTTCAAAAGATCATCTTCGTTCCGTACAAGTACAAGATGGACCAGGTTGAAACCATCGCGCGTGAAATCATTCCGCGAATGCGAGCGAAGTAACGGAGCGAGCGATGGCCGGTCACCCGTCATGATCAGTGTTTTCGACCTGTTCAAGATTGGGATTGGACCGTCGTCCTCGCATACGGTTGGTCCGATGAAGGCGGCCGCGGCGTTCATGTCGGCGCTGGACGAGCACGAACGTGCGGGCCTCAAGCGACTGAAGGTCTCTTTGCTTGGTTCCCTGGCCTGGACCGGACACGGCCACCGCACCGATAAGGCGATCATGCTTGGGCTTTCGGGTTTGTCTCCGGAATCGATCGATCCCGACGATGCAGACCGCCGCGTGGATGTCATCACCGCGACGGCGCAGCTGGTGCTCCAGGATGGCAGGACCATCGATTTCGATCCTACGCAGGATATCGATTTCAATTTCGATGAGCCGGCTTCCGTTCATCCGAATACAATGCGCTTCTCGGCGTTCAACAAGGATGGGCGCGAGCTGAAGAAGGAAACCTGGTACTCGCTCGGGGGCGGATTCGTTCGGCGGGAAGGCGAGGCGAGTTGCACGGCGGAATCTGCCTCCGCAATCCCCTTCGACTACGGCGATGCCGCCGAAATGATCGAGATGTGCGACCGATCCGGTCTTTCGATCGCCGAGATGGTGCGGATGAATGAGGCCGTCTTTTCGGACGAGGCATCGATCAATGGCCGGTTAGACCGTCTCACCGCGGTGATGTTCGACTGCATCGACCGGGGGATGCGGACGGACGGTGAGTTGCCCGGAGGCCTGAAGGTCAAGCGCCGCGCGCGCGCATTGCACGCCCGTCTGCAAGCGTCGGAGACCCGCAACATGCGGCAATCGATCCCGGCGATGGACTATGCGAGCATGTACGCGATCGCCGTGAACGAGGAAAACGCAGCGGGCGGGCGGGTCGTGACCGCGCCGACCAACGGTGCTGCCGGCGTGATTCCGGCCGTTTTGCGATACTACACCGATCACTGCCAGGATGCGTCAAATGACGGTGTTAGGATTTTTCTCCTGACAAGCGGGGCGATCGGCGCACTCTGCAAGATGAATGCATCCATCTCGGGTGCCGAAGTGGGGTGCCAGGGCGAGGTGGGTGTGGCATGCTCAATGGCTGCAGCCGGCCTGACCGCGGCACTGGGCGGCAGCAACCGGCAGATTGAAAATGCTGCGGAGATCGGAATGGAGCATCATCTCGGGATGACATGCGATCCAGTCGGCGGCCTGGTGCAAATCCCATGCATCGAACGCAACGCGTTCGGCGCCATCAAAGCCATCAATGCGGCGTCGCTGGCGCTGAGCGGCGATGGCTCGCATCACGTGACGCTTGATCAGGTTATCCGCACGATGCGGGATACCGGGGCGGACATGCAGGCGAAATACAAGGAAACGTCGCGAGGCGGCCTCGCGGTGAACGTGCCCGAATGCTGAAAAAACTTGACGTCGCACGGCTGATGCACATGATACTAACATACCAAAAATAAGATGACTGTAGCCGGGACAGCAGTAGTTAAAAAGTCGAAGAAAAACGGCTTACCGGCACGATGCTTGCTTGGAAAGAAGACCGATTTTCCGCATTCAAATGGAGGAAATAGCTAATGGCGAAACATACCGACTTCTTCACGACACTCGCAGCCACTGCCCTGCTGTCGGCAGGTCTGGTGGGACATGCAGGCGCGCAAACCATCAAAATTGGCGTCAATGAGCCGCTGACCGGCCCGTTTGCCGCTTCCGGAACCTATGTCGTCAACGGCGCAAAGATCGCCGCCGACGAAATCAATGCCAAGGGTGGAGTTCTCGGCAAGAAGATCGAGCTGATCATCGAGGACAACAAGAGTAATCCCACCGAAGCTGCAGCGGTCGCGGAAAAGCTGATCACCGCCGATAAGGTTCCGGTGATGATGGGCGCCTGGGGGTCCAGCCTGACGCTCGCCGTGATGCCCAAACTTATGGAATACAAGGTGCCGATGGTGGTGGAGACCTCCTCATCGGGGAAGATCACGACCAGCGGCAACCCTTACATCTTCCGCATCTCGCCGCCGTCGGCGGTTGAGGCCGCGGCCTTCAAGAACATTCTTCCCAAGATGTCCGTCAAGAAAGCCGATTTCCTTGTCATCAACAATGACTGGGGACGTGGCTCGGCGGAAGATTTTGGGAAGACCCTCAAGGCAGACAATGTTCAGGTCGGCCTGGTCGAGACGATGGACCAGTCTGCTCAAGATATGAGCGCGCAACTGTCCAAGATAAAGGCGACGGATTCCGATACCATCATGGTGACCACTGCGGTCGAGCAGCTCACCTTGTTGCTGAAGCAGGCAACTGCGCTCGGGATCAAGAAGCAGATTATCACTACGGGCGGATCGCAAAATCCGGATCAACTGATCGATCAGGCTGGCGTTGCCGCCAACGGCACGTTCCACCTGACCACGTTCGCGCCCTGGTATCCGGACGATACGCCCAATCCGGCCGCAACCAAGTATTTCCTTGCTGAGTGGAAAAAGCGCGGGTTCAATTTTGCCGGCGCGACCGAGAGTTTCCGCGGTTATGACGGCATTCGCACCATCGCTGTCGCTATCGAGAAGGCGGGTAAGGCCGAGCCCGAGGCGATCACGAACGCCCTCTGGCAGACAGAATTGATGGGCCTGAATGGCAAGATCAAGTTCGAGAAGCAGGGACCGGCCGGAAAAGAGAGCGGCCAAAGCATGCCTAATGTCTACCTGATAAAGATCGACAACGCGAAGGTCATTCTTCCGAAACTGTAAGCAGACCTGCCGTGGGCATCGCCTCATTGACGCGATGCCCACGGTCTTTCTTTGCAACGTTCCGGCCATCCTCACCGGGCGGTGAGGGTTGATCTGGATAAGGCTTGATGACTGAATTTTTTCAACACATGATCAACATGCTGATCCTTGGCAGCACATATGCGCTGCTCGGGATCGGTCTGACTTTGATCTTTGGCATTATGCGCGTCGTGAATTTCGCTCACGGCGAGCTTTATGCATTTGGAGCTTATTTCGTCTACTTCATTGCCGTGCTGCTCGGGTTCAACTTCTTTCTCTCGCTGCTGATCTCGATCGTGGCCGGGTGCATTCTTGGTGCACTGATCGAAGTCGTTCTGCTGCGCCCGATGCGCGGGGCCGATATCGACACGACGATGCTGATCATGATCGGCGCGATGATCGTGATGCAGAATACCGAGCAGTATGTCTGGGGAGGCGTGGCCAAGTCGGTCTCTACACCGTTTCCAGAAACGCCGTTGGTAATTGGCCCTTTCTCGGTTTCCTGGCTGCGACTATTCGTGTTCTTCGCGGCGCTGGCGCTGATTGCGGCGGCCTATTTCCTGATCAATCGGACCAAGCTCGGGAAGGCGATGCGCGCCACCTTTCAAGATCGCGATACCGCGTCGCTGATGGGCGTCAACATTCAGGCGATCTACATGGCAACATTCGCAATCGGCTCGAGCCTTGCGGCAGCAGCCGGCGCGCTGCTTGGGCCGGTCTATGTGATTTCGCCGCAGATGGGCAACATCGCATCGCTTAAGGCGTTTGCGATCGTCATCCTTGGCGGCTTGGGCAGCATTGGGGGGGCCACCATCGGCGGATTCATTCTTGCATTCGCGGAAGAAATGGGGGCGGGATACATTTCCTCCGGCTACCGCGACGCGATGGGCTTCCTGCTCATCATCGCGGTCCTGCTGTTCAAACCGACCGGCCTTTTTGCGCGATCGGAGCGAATTGGATGAGGCGGTTTCTTCCCTGGATCGCGCTGCTCGCGCTTGCGTCCGTCCCCATGTGGCTCAAGGATCCCTATCTCCTGAATGCCTTTGTCACCACCGGAATTTTTATCGTTGCGGCGATGAGCCTCAATCTGCTGTTGGGTTACACCGGGCAGCTCAGTCTTGGTCATGTGGCCTTCTTTGGAATCGGCGCTTACACGAGTGCGCTGGTGTCACTCGGGTTCGATGTCGAATTGGTCGGTGGCTTTCGCGTGATCCACGAGCCGTGGCCGGTATGGCTTGGATTTATCATGGCCATTCTGGTGTCGGGCCTGTGTGGCTATATCGTCGGAAAACTCTCCTTCCGCGTTCGCGGCGCATATTTCGTGATCGTGACGATCAGCTTCGCCGAAGTCGTGCGACTGGTAGCGCTGAACTGGGTGGAACTAACGCAGGGGCCGTTGGCGCTAACCTCTATCCCGCCTATGGCGCTCGGGCTGCCCGGCCTCGGCAATTTCGAGTTTTTCAGCAAGCAGTCGAATTTCTATCTGGTCCTCGGTGTCGTGGCGCTCTCCTACGTGATCATCAGCCGCCTGGTGAATTCGCGTATTGGCCGCGCCATGGTAGCGCTCAAGGAAAATGAATCGCTGGCTGTTTCCGTCGGTATCGATGTCACACGCTACCTTGTGCTTGCCGCCGTCGTTTCCGCCGGCATTGCCGGCGCGGCAGGGAGTCTCTACGCGCACTACCTGAAGATCATTGATCCGGATGTTTTCTTGTTTCTGTACACTGTTACGATGGTAATCATGGTGATTACTGGCGGCAAAGGCACACTTGCGGGCCCTATCGTAGGTGGCCTGATCTTCGGATTCATTCCGGTGGTGGCGCGATCGTTTGCGGCTCCGGAAATCCAATGGATCCTCTATGGGCTTTTCATGATACTCATCGTGTTCGTGTTGCCGCAGGGCATTGTCCCGGCGATCGAAAAATGGTTCGGCGTTGGCGAGCAACCCGGTGTTCCCGGCGCGGCAGCTGCCAAGATACAGGACGCGCGGTGATGGACGCTCGTTCAACGCAAGCACAGCCTGCGCTGTCGATTGAACATATCGCAGTTCATTTTGGCGGTCTCGTCGCGATCTCGGACATGAGTTTTGTCGTGAACGAAGGCGAGGTCGTTAGCCTGATCGGCCCGAACGGCGCTGGCAAGACGACGGCCTTCAACGTAATCACGGGCTTCCTGCGACCGACTCAAGGCGAGGTCCGCTACCGCGGATCGTCTTTGAATAATTTGAAACCGCACGAGGTCACGTCCCTGGGCTTGGCGCGAACCTTTCAGCGCACCAGCGTGTTCCAAAGCGTCAGCGTGTTCGAGAACGTGATGATCGGCCTGCATCGTCGCGGCCGTTCGCGGTTGTGGGACACGCTTCTGGCGCTGCCGCGTGAGCGCGAGTCAGAGCGTGAGTTGAGAGCGAGGGCTGCCGAAATTCTTGCGCTCGTGGGAATCGAACGCCGATCGCGAGAGTTGGCGGGGTCACTCGCCTATGGCGATCAGCGGCTGTTGGGCGTGGCGCTGGCGCTCGCGGCGGATCCGTCGATGCTGCTGCTCGACGAGCCGGTGTCGGGAATGAATGCGACAGAAACCGCGAGGTTTATGCACCTTCTCGATTGCTTGCGCGAACTTGGTGTCACGATTTTGCTGGTCGAGCACGACATGCCTATGGTGATGGGTGTGTCGGATCGAATCGTCGTTTTGAGTTACGGCCGGATCATTGCCGAAGGGCCGCCAGCGGCAATCCAGGGTAATCCGGAAGTCATCCGCGCTTATCTCGGGCAGGGAGCTAAGAAACGTGCTAGAGATCAGTGATCTCGTCTGCTGTTACGGCAAAGTCGAGGCCATCAAGGGCATTTCGTTTTCGATCAAACAGGGGCAACTTGTCGCGCTTATCGGCGCGAATGGCGCCGGCAAGAGCACTACCTTGCGTTCCATTTCTGGAATTCTGCCGTCGTCGTCTGGCCGCATGGTGTTCGAGGGCCAGGACATTACGCGCTGCTCAGCGCGCGAAATTTTGTCGCGAGGTATTGCCCATTGTCCGGAAGGGCGGCGGGTTTTCCCCGACATGACCGTTGAGGAAAACCTCGATATGGGAGCCTATCTGCGGCGCGACAGCGCGGAAGTCGCTGGAGACCGCGACCGAGTATTGACACAGTTTCCGCGGCTTGCGGAACGCCGCAGTCAGGTTGCAGGAACGCTTTCCGGCGGTGAGCAGCAGATGCTGGCAATCGGCCGCGCGATTATGTCCAAACCCAGGCTGATGATGTTCGATGAGCCGTCGCTCGGGCTCGCGCCGAATATCGTCGAACAGGTTTTCGAGATCATTGACGGCATACGCAAGTCGGGCACGACCATCCTGATGGTGGAACAGAACGCCTATGCCGCGCTCGACATGTGCGATTATGCGTATCTAATGGAAGCAGGATCAATCGTACTGTCGGGCCGCGGAAGCGAACTCATTGATGACAAGCACATCAGAGAAGCCTATCTCGGGTGTTAGCGGCGAGAACTTCTGCTTATCGATGCTTTGAAATTGGCCGCGATTGATGGCTGTGCCTATCGTAAATCAAATCCGCGCATATTGGTGATGTAGCCCGCCGAGAACTGGGCGACAAAGAATGTGCCCCGGCTATTTCGACGGCGCGCGAGACCGGAGCATCTTTCTCCAAAGATAAATGCGTCCGTACCTCATTGTGATATTTCATGTACGACGGCAGTATGTGACGGAGATGCTGCTCTCCGAACACACCGACGTGGTCAAGGCATTCCCGTCGGATCGAGCCGATTGCCCTTTCAGCATAAGCATTTTGCCGTCCCGGCGACTATCGGCAGGCAAAATTGCGCGTTGATGTCGAAGAGGATTCAGGTTTGTGAAATGCCTTCGACCGATCGAAAACAGCGGCATGGAATGGTTCTGATTTCAGAGCTTTCCGTTGCAACCGGCCGCGTTGAAGTCCGCGGAGAATGCCGACGCCGTCCCCCGAGCTGAAGCGATTGACGCGCAGAGAAAACCCGCCGGCTGCACCGGCGGGCTTTGCAGTTGTCCAACTTTCGAGAACTTATCTCTCAGCGCGATCCTCGTGCTCGTGCTCGTGGTCGCGCTCGGCGAGATCCTTGACGCGATCGATCAGCGCTCTTGCGCGGTGACCGAGGCCATCTTCCGAGCGTTCGTCAACTGGCTGATTGCCGAATGCAGCGGCATTCAGAACCGTCTTGATATCACTGGCCAGCTTGTCGCGCTGGTTGGTGATCTCGCCGACTTTCGTAAGATAGTGCGCGTAGACATTATCGACGCTGGTAACGGATCGGTTGGCATAGACCAAGCTTGCCCGGCCGAGTTCGCCCAGCGGAGCATTGAGCTGTTTGTAGATTTCGGCAAGCTCCACGAAGTTTTCGCGGTGCCGGCGAATGCCGGAAGGCAACGCCGTCCGGTCCATCCATTCGGACAGCACCCGGCCGTCATGCACATAGCTGTCTTTCAGGCCGAGCAGCGCAAGCATCGTAGGCCGCACGTCGGCGTGGTCCGAGAAGACCGCGTCGTGGCGGCCAAGTCGTTGCACGCCGGGGCCGACCATCGCGACCCAGGTTCTGGTGATGTCGCGCTGGAAATCGCCGTGGTTCCAGGCGAAGTTCGGACCGACGAAGATGCAGTCGGACTGGGTTACGCAGGCGCCGCCGCTTGCGTTCTGGAAGAAGTAATTGTCGTTGCCGAACATAGTGAGCGTCGGCGTGCGCGCCGGGCTTGCCGTCACCATGTGCAGCAGCTTCATTTCCGCCCGATCAGCGAGCAGTCGGGACAATTTGTCGGTGTTGCCGGTCATCGGATTGATAGCGACCAGTGCATCGAGATCATGCTCCATGGTGCGGGTAACGGCGTCAGTGGGAGCTGGATTGCCGTTGATGTAGACCGTTGGCGCGTCGTCATTGTGCACCGAGAACGCGGTGCTGTTGGCGCGCTGCGTGACCAGCAGGCGGTTGAGCAACGCATTGATCTCGCCCTTCTGGCCCGCCGCATAGGTGCAGGGGACGTTGACGCCGTCGCAATGCGCCGGACTCGGGGTGGCGCTGCCGACGAAATGATCGTTCTCGTCCGGCACGATGACGAACAGCGTGTTGTCCTTGGTGATGCCGTCCGCGGTAAGCCGGGCAAAGAATTTACCGAACGCGGTGTCGTATTGCTTGAGCTGCGCGACGTAACCAGCTTCGCCGGGCCCGAATGTTCCGGGACCGGACCGGTTATCATGCGCGTCGGAGACATAGAGATAGACCACCTGGACGCCTGCCTCGAGCATTGTCGCGGCATAGCCGAGCGATTGCGTGGCGGTCGGATTGAAGATATTGGGGAAGCCGGGATTGCCCGCGGCAGTCTGGATGACATTGCCATCAAGGTCCTTCACTGGGCCGCTCGGCGAGATCACCGGTTGCACATACAAATTACCGAACAGCGCCTTGTAGCCCACATATCCGCCCGGCTCGTCGGCCAGTAGATCGTCCTTACCGTGGTTGTTGTTGCAGAGCGGGCTGTTCTGCGCGCAATGAATGGCGATGCCGAGGAAGTCGGCGTTGGCCTTGTCACGCTGCGCCGGATTGTTCGCCTCGATGCCTTCCGGCGAGGTGGAGCCAAACACGGTATTGACGTCGGCGGGCACGCTCTCGAACTCGATATTGGCGACGGAGAAACCTCCGACGTCGCAGCCGGCGCGGGTGAACGGCACCCAGGGAGCCGGCGCAGTCTTGCCGAGTTCATTGAGCATTTGCGGCTTGCCGTCGCCGCTCAGCGCCGTCCAGTACAGGAAGGAACCGTTGAAGCCGACGCTGCCGTCCGGCCTGAAGAAACCGTAGCTGTTGGAAACCGGGATTCCCATACGATCGCCATAGACGCCGGTTTGCGCGGTGAGAATATCGGTCGCAGTGTGGGAAATGAGCGGCGTGTGATGATTGCCGCTGATGGTGCCGTTGCTCTGGATGAAATTAAGCAGATTCGGCATCTGTTCGAGATCGGACGGAATATCCGGATTGTCGCGTCGCAGATGCACGTTGTCGAAAACGATATGAACAACGCGTTTGACGTGTCCGCCGGGAGAATTCAGTTGACAACCCGCAGACGCGGACTGCGAAACGGTACCGAGGAACACAATGCCAAGCGCCAATGGAATCGACGCGCCAAGAACAGCTTTCAATCGTTTCATCGCCCTCTCCTGATGTCGGCCCAAGTGAATTGAATGTATCGGCCGAAAAGCCGCACAACATGTTTGCCGACGCCGGGAGAGTACATCGCCGTTTGTTGCGAGCGATTGACACGGGCATGACGGTTGCGCGGCACGGTCCAGTTGTTGGAGCGTGTTCAAGCGAAACGGTAGCGGTTGCGTGGGGAATGCCCGACTAACAAAACCACAGAACGCAATCGTGTTCCAATCCGGTGCGATCGCAATCTGGGTGAAATTTCATCGCGTCGGAGCGGAGGGGCTCCACTCCGGTCACCAGCGCCCTGGTGCCCAGAACAAGGCAAGCCGCTGGCCTTCGACGATCTGATCGAATGACATTTTCGAAGCCACCGCATTGCGAAGCCTCGAATAGTAGTCCCGCTCGCGCTTCGTGGCGTGTGCCGCGGCCAGATCGAGCCATTTATAGGAAAGAATCGCATCTTGCGGCACGCCGTGGCCCTTGTCGTAGATCAAACCGAGCCTGCTCTGCGCGAAGGGATCGCCTTGCACGGCCGCTCTCTGGTAGAGATCGGCGGCAGCGTCGTAGGCCTGCGGCACGCCGAAGCCATTTTCGTACATGAAGCCGAGAAGGCCCTGCGCTCGAGCGTTTCCGCGCAACGCCAAGGGGGACAACGCGTTGACCGCCCGAACGTAATCGCCCCTCGAATAGGCAGCAGTCCCCCGCGTCAGCGCGTCGGCATGCGCGGCCCGTGTCGCGATGGCGCCGAACAGCAAAATGGCGAGCAAAATCATTGCAACTGCCCGCCGCAATGCGACAGCGTTCCGGAGCGCAGCGCGAAGTCCCGCAAGAGCAGAACCCGGTATTTGCGTCCGGGCATCAGCGAACGCTTTGAACTCGTGTGTCATTTGCAAGGCTCGTGTTAATGCTCCCACGGAGTTTTGACCGAAGTTCTTCGGCGACGAAATGAGCATCCATGCTGTCGCGGATGATCTGGGGGCGGATAAAGATGATCAACTCGGTGCGAGTTGTCTTTTTGTCCTGATGAGAGAAAGCGTCACCCAGACCCGGAATTTGATCGAGCAGGGGAATTCCATTTCGCTGGCTGTTTTGCTGTTCGCTGATCAATCCAGCCAACAGGACCGTCTGGCCGGTGGCCACGGAAATCGAACTCTTGACCTTTCGTTGGGAGACGGTCGGTGTCAAACTCGCGGCGGTGGCCGGCGAAACGTTGCTGATTTCCTGCTCGACGTCGAGCCTGACATTTCCGTTGACGTTGATGCGGGGAGAAACCCGCAGAATGATGCCTGTGTTCCGATAGTCGATCGTGTTGACGACTGTGTTGCTTGTCGTCAGCACCGTAGCGCTGCCGGTGGAGACTGGCACGACGTCCCCGACCTGAAGGGTTGCTGCCTGATTGTTGACCACAACCAGGGACGGGTTGGACAACACCTTGACCCCGGTGACGGTATGCAGGGCGTCCAGAATTGCGCTCGGCTGGGACTCCGATCCGACAAGGAAATTGAACCCGGGCAATGCGCGATTGATGAACGCGTTGGCGACCGTTCCGGCCGCCGCCGCCGCCGTGGCGGCCGGCGCAGACGTTGACTGGGTGTTGAGGAAGGAGCCCTGGTCGGGCCTTAATCCCAGATTGTGGCTGGTCAGGTAGGTCTGAACGCCATAGGTCAGCTCATTATTGAGGGTGACCTCGGCGATCGTTGCATCGATCGCGACCTGTAGCTGCGGTTGATCCACCTGCTGCAACGTCGCTTCGATGATTCGGTAATTTCCCTGATCGGCATAGATGAGCAGGGTGTTGTTGACGTTATCAGCGGTGATCCGCACGCCTTGCAGCAGCGGTTGACCGCTGGAGCCCGTGCTGCGGCTGTCGAGTGATGCAGTGCCGGATGTGCTTGCGCCCGCCGGTGCGGCGGCCGTTTGCGCGCCGAAGCCCGACGTGCCGGTTGTATTGGTTCCGGACTGGACGCGGGAGCCAAAGCCACCAGGTGACGATGACGAACCGTTGTTGTTCAGGGAAAGGCGGTCGCTGCTGGCCGTCGCATACGTGCCCGACCCGGGCGCGATCTGGCTATCGGCGCTATCGAGCAGGCCCGAGGACGATCCGCCGGCGAACATCTCGGTGAGCACACGTGCGATCTGGCGCGCCTCGCCGTATTTCACCCGGTAAACATGAACGCTGGTTCTCGCGCTATCCGCATGATCGAGCCGCTTGATCCAGGTCGCGGCCGTGCGCAGCAGCGCCGGCTTTTTGCTGACCACCAGGATGGCGTTGAGGCGACTGACCGGTTGAAACTTGATAAGGTTCTGGCTGAGACCGTTGTCGCCCGAATCCACGATCTTTTCGAGTTCCGCGATAACGGGTTCTGGACCGCTGTTGATGATCGGAAAAATCCCGATCGATTGACCTCGCATCCAGTCGAGGTCGAAGCTGAGTGCGGTATCGACCGCGGTGCGACGTTCCGCGCCGCTGCCTTGAATGAGAAGCAGGTTTCGCGTCGTGTCGGCGCGAACCATTCCGGCTTTGGTCGCGAAGCTGTCCATCAGCTTCAGCAGCGTTTGCGCAGACACGTATTGCAAGGGTACGACGGAGACACCGTAGCCGGGTTCCGGGCTGGCGGCCGCCGCATCGACCCGGCCTGCGCCGACCGCGTCGCCGAGCGGAGTCAAACGGTAGCCGGCGGTGTCGCGAACGAGCACGATCCCGCTAAGCCGCAACGCATTTTCGAGCACGAAGACAATGTCGGACTTCGCCACCGGCCTGACGGAGACGAGGCTGACGGTCCCCTGCACCCGCGGATCGATCGTGTAACCCGTTCCCATAATGTCGCCCAACACCACTTTGGCCACGGTGGCGACAGGCGTGTTTTCGAAATTAAGCTCAAAGCCGTTGCCGGTTGCGGCCGGTTGCGGGCGCGGCTCGGCGATATCGGACACCTCGGTACCCTCGAACATCACGGGACGGCTTCGCGAGCCGGCATCGGCCCCAGCGGCATTCACCTGCTGTGGATAACGAGGCAAAGTGTCCAGCGAGCGGACCTTGTCGAGCACATCGATATCGAGACCGCTGCCGGAATTCACAGTTGCCGAATTGCAGGACGCCAGCAGGGCGACGGACAACAGCATGAAGGCAGCACAAATGCTGCGACCGGCCGGCAGGGACCAGCCCGGGTTGGCGACGCGTACCATCTTTCCGCCGTTCCAGCTTTTTGTTCGGGCCCAGGGATCGTTCGGGAGGACTGATCCAAGCTGGTCGACATACTTAGCGGCGGAATGTGACAGTAATAATTTCCAGCACGGATTGTCGGCAGATCATCGTCTGTGTCCGACATCTCCCCGCGCCTGCGCCATGCCTTGCGGCGGGGGCCAGCGAACAGGCCACAGCAATTTTTTTGTGACGCTGGCACCCTGCACGTTTCGTACAACTGTCATGTTTCGGATCAATAACCACGCTGCAGCCGACAACTGGTCGACCGCGGCCGATGCGCCGTGCTCCACCGGTCGGTCCGAAGCAAAAAGCGGCGCGACTGGAAAACACAAATGACCGGCGACCAATCTTTGCAGTTTGCGGAATACCTCCGTCATAACAATCACTTGACGAAGACGGTCAGCAACGGCGAGCGCGCGGAGCAAGGCAGTTCGGAGCATTCGCAGGGCAAGCTTTGGGAGCTCACCGACCTTTCGGCCAGCGAGTTCGCGGATGAGGCGGCTCGCTTCGTCGATCTCGATCGGGTCACGCTCCAGGACATGCTGTCCGCCCCACCGCTGGGCGCATCATTCTCGCGCCGTTTTTTACGGGAAATGATGGTGTTTCCGTATCAGTCCGCCGACGGAGGCGCTGTGCTGGCGGTCGCCGATCCGACCGATTCAGCGGCACGGCGCGCGGCGGAAATCGTGCTCAGGGCGGATGTCGCGATCAAGGTGGCGTCGGTCGAAGATCTCACGATTGTCCTCGACAAGCGTCTGGACGGCGACGACCTCGAGCTGAGGGGCGGCAGCGAGCCGCACCAGCCGCGCGAAGACGATATCGAAAGTTTGCGGGATCTTGCCAGCGGTGCGCCCGTCGTTCGCGCCGTCAATGATCTGCTGGAGAAAGCAGTAGAACTGCGTGCGAGCGATATTCACATCGAGCCATTCCACACCGGGCTGGTAGTCCGTATGCGCATTGACGGCTTGCTGCGACCGGTCGCGGCGCCAGCCGGCGTCTTGCCGCAAGCCGTCATTTCGCGCATCAAGATTGTCGCCAACCTCAACATCGCAGAGCGTCGGCTTCCGCAGGATGGCGCCGCGCGGCTGCGGGCCGGGCGTACTGATATCGACATTCGTGTCGCGATCATGCCGATGCAGCATGGGGAATCCGCGGTCATACGTATCCTGCCGAAGGATCGCGGGCTGCTCGTCGTCGAAAAGCTGGGATTTTCGCCGGCCGACGAGGTCACGCTCAGACGATTGCTAAAGCTGCCCCATGGCATGATCGTCATCACCGGCCCGACCGGAAGCGGCAAAACCACGACGTTGGCAACGATCTTGTCGATCCTGAACGAACCGGGTCGAAAAATCCTGACGGTCGAGGATCCCGTCGAATACGACATACCCGGTGTCAATCAGGCGCAGATCAAGCCTGCGATCGGACTGACGTTCGCTGCGGCGCTGCGTTCGTTCGTCCGTCAGGATCCTGACGTCATTATGGTTGGCGAGGTGCGAGACGCTGAAACCGCACATGTCGCCGTTCATGCTGCCCTCACCGGTCACCTTGTTCTGACGACACTGCACACCGAATCGGCGGCCGCGGCGGTGCCCCGTCTTCTCGATCTCGGCGTCGAGGGATATCTGCTGCGGTCTACCTTGAGAGCGGTGGTCGGGCAGCGGCTTGTTCGCCAGCTGTGCGAGCGCTGCAAAGTGCCAAAGACGCTCACCGAGGCAGATTTTGCCGAAGACCCTCGACTAGGCGGGCTCGGCTTCCGGAGCGGCGAAACGTTTCAGGGGCCGTGCGGCTGCGAGCGCTGCGGTGGTACGGGCTATCGCGGGCGGCTGGGCGTGTTCGAGATTCTTGAACTCACCAACGACGTCCGTGAACTGATTGGGGAAAAGACCGATGGACTGAAAATCGATCAGACGGCGATCCGTGCCGGGATGATGACGATGCTCGACGACGGCGTTGTGAAATGCCGCGCCGGCCTGACCTCGCCCGCGGAAATACTCCGCGTTACGACCGCGCGGTGAGGTGAGATCGTGCCGAATTTCCGCTACCGGGCCCTGACGCAGAACGGAGAGATCGTGCATGGCACGCTATCGGCTCCGACGGCCGCGGAAGTTGCTCGCCGCATCGAGTATCTTCGGCTGCTGCCGATCGAAACCATCGAAGATAAGGTAACCGCCGCCGCACCGGGCTCCGGTTTCGGTTTTTTCAGCCGGCCAAGCCCGGCGGAAGTGACGACGTTCACCAGGGACCTGGCCCTTCTTTTGAAGGCGGGCGCGCGTCTGAACGATGCCCTCGAATTGCTCGCGAGCGACGCGGATGTTGGCCGGCTTCGTCCGGTGGTCGGTAAGCTGCGGGCTGCGCTTCTGACCGGAGAAAGTTTCGCCGGCGCGGTCGCGGATCACCCGGCTTTGTTCCCCGCCATGTACGTCGCGCTGGTTCGCGTCGGCGAAGTATCGGGCACGCTCGATCAAGTGCTCGAGATGCTGGGAGCGGAGCGGGCGCGGGCCGAGCTGATGCGCCGCAAACTCACGGATGCGATGCAGTACCCGGCCTTCGTCCTGATCGCCGCGGCCTGCGTCATGCTGTTTTTCATCCTGTTCGTGCTGCCGCAGTTTTCTGCGGTGCTGCAGGACTTCGGCGCAAAATCGGACTCCGCGCTCAGCGTTTTCATAAAACTATCGGATTTTCTTCGCGCAAACGCGGCCGCCGCGATGCTTGCCTCCGCTTCGTTAATCGCCGGCGTCTGGTGGCTGCTTCGCCGGCCGGGAGCAGGCGCCGCGATCATGACCGCGGTGTCTGGCGTCCCCGGCATCACCGGCATTTTTCAGTTTTACCGTACCAGTCTGTTTTGCCGCAACCTTGGCGTTCTGCTCGGCAGCGGCGTCAATCTCACGGCCACTTTGCGCATCCTGGTCGACATCATGGCCGTCACCGGAAGCGTTACGACCTGGGCGACGGCTGCGGATCGCGTCCGTCATGGCGGCAAGCTTTCGGACGCTTTGCTCGCGTCAAGCAACATGCCGCCGATGGCGATCCGCATGCTGCGGCTGGGCGAGGAAACCGGACAATTGCCGGTGCTGGCGGGCCGGGTCGCCGAATTCTATGAGGCGAAATTGCAACGCAGCCTTGACCGTATCGTCGGCATCGTCGGCCCGCTTGCCATCGTCACCATCAGCACGGTCGTCGGGGGACTGATCGTATCGGTCATGACAGCGCTTCTGTCGGTTACGCAACTTGTCGGATAGAGCAAGGGTTGGTTCATGATGAAATCGGTAACACGCGTCGGCAGGTTTTCCGCCCGCCGCCCGGGTGACAAGCGGCGTCAGGATTTGGGCCAGCAGGGTTTCACGCTGGTCGAGATGCTGGTGGTGATCACCATCATCGGCCTCATCATGGGCCTGATCGGCCCGCGCGTTCTCAATTATCTCAGCGAATCGAAAGTCAAGGCCGCGAAGATTCAGCTGCAGAGC
This sequence comes from Bradyrhizobium sp., assembly GCA_041495185.1. Lineage (GTDB taxonomy): Bacteria > Pseudomonadota > Alphaproteobacteria > Rhizobiales > Xanthobacteraceae > Bradyrhizobium. The sequence continues at coordinate 2,013 of JBGQCE010000001.1, read as the reverse complement.
TTCGGCAGCGCGCTCGACCTGTTCTATCTCGATGCAGGCCGGTTTCCCTCGACGGCGGAAGGTCTGGCGGCGCTGGTGCGCCAGACACCGGGTGTAGCCGCCTGGAACGGACCATATCTGAAGGGTGGCAACGTCCCCAACGATCCCTGGAGCAATGCCTATGTGTATCGTTCGCCCGGAGACCGCGGACCTTACGATATTCTGTCTTATGGTTCGGATGGTCAGGAAGGCGGCAGCGGTCTTGCGGCCGACATCTCGATCGAAAACATGGCCAGTGCGAAATAATGAGTGACGGTGCGGAACGCGGCTTCACTTTGCTTGAGATGGTGTGTGTGCTCGCGCTCATCGCCATGATGGCGGCCGTGCTGCTGCCGTTCATTCCACATAATACGTCCCGCTCCCGCCTGCAGGCCTATGCGCTTCAGACCGCGACCCTTCTGAAGGCGGACCGCAACGCGGCGATCCGGCGCGGGGCGGACGTCGCCACGCTGGTCGACGCCGGAACGCGCTCGATCCGGTCGGGCGCGACAACGGATGTGATCCGTATTCCCGACGACGTCCGCTTCGATACGCTATTGCCGCAAACCTGCAACCGGCGTGCGGCATTGTCGACCATCAGCTTTTTTGCCAGCGGAATGTCGTGCGGCGGGACCATCGCGCTGACGCGGCTCGATGCCGGCTATGAGATTCGCGTCAACTGGTTGACTGGAAGGATCGAAATTGTCTCCCGCAGCTCCGCCACCAATTGACGGCCGCGACGCCGGCTTCACGATCATCGAAGTGTTGATCGCGCTGGCGGTCGTTGCCGTCTCCATCGTTGCGATTGGATCCGTAATGTCGACGAACGTGCGCGGCGTGCGCTCGCTGGAGCAGCACGTGACATTGATACAGACCGCGCGCTCCGTTATGGCCACCGGCATCCCGCCGCGCGCCGAACTTGGCTCCGGCGCGTTGTCGGGGCAGATTAACGACTATCAGTGGAAGATCGACGTCGGACCGCTGGGCGAGGACTGGGCCGTGCCGGGCGCGGACGTCGCCTGGATTCCCGCACTGGTCAGAGTTCGGGTCCGATCCCCTTCAGGCGCGATGTCTGACCTTCACACCGTTCGCCTGATGCACAGGCCGCCGCAATGAGCGCCTCGCTTGCAAAGCTACGGGCTGGCGAGGGCGGCTTTACGCTGATCGAGACCCTGGTGGCGTTGGCGTTGATGGGCCTGGTGCTCTCGGCGCTAGCCAATATCACCGCGCAATGGCTTCCGAACTGGAATCGCGGTCTTGAGCGCATCCAGCGCAGTGAATTGATCGGCACCGCGCTGCAGCGGATCGGCGCCGACCTTGCGGCCGCCGAATATGTGTCGGCCAATCGCGACGCGCGCCATCCGTTGTTCGATGGCTCGGAGCTGTCGGTGACGTTCGTGCGGACCGCATTGGGCCCGAACGCAGGGCCTGGACTGGAGGTGGTATGGGTAGGTGAAACTACCGATCGTCAGGGCCTGGCGACGGTCCGTTCGCGTGCGCCGTTCCGGCCGTTGCCGCTGGCATCGTCGCTGTCCGAGCAAATTCATTTCGGCGAACCGGTCTTGCTGTTGCGCGCCCCGTTTCGGCTGTCGTTCGCCTATGCAGGCCAGGATCGGATCTGGAAAAGCAGCTGGCACGATACCGACAAGCTGCCGACGGCGATCAAGCTGACGGTGCGCGACGCGGCGAACGAACGAATCCTCTCCATTTCGACGGTGACGCCGGTTCACGTCCAGTCGCCTGCACAAGGCGACTGCGCGCGGCCGGACGGCGGCTGTGACGGCAAATCGGGTGCTCCGAATAATTCGCAGGGAAATTCACAAGCCGGAAACGCCACGACAGGGCAGGGAGGATAGCAGTGACGCGGGAACTTCGGCGCACGGCTGCAATACCCTCGGAGCGCGGCTTCGTGATCGTCGCCGTGCTATGGATTCTTGCAGCCTTGTCGGCGCTGGCGACGATCTTTTCGGTCTATCTGTCCAATTCGGCACAGGC